>CAJXPP010000030.1 GCA_913058195.1 uncultured Gammaproteobacteria bacterium
GTCGGCAGCGTCAGATGTGTATAAGAGACAGGTTAATTCAATATTCTATTGCTGTCTGGTATCTTGCTTAAGCAATAAAAATTTTCACCCTATTTAGAGTAGCTATTCATGACTGTTTATCGGTTAAAACAAGGTTTATTTCAGCTTCATCAAAACAAAATATTTGAGTTTTTGGTAATAAGTATTATTATTTTTTCAGCATTAATAACAGGTGCAAAGACTTATGATATTGGCTCAACACTTGCGAGCATTGTCGGATTTTTAGATTTATTTATCACGGCATTTTTCTTAGTTGAAATAATAATTCGTTTAATTTCTGAGCCACGATTTTTTGATTTTTTTAAAAAAGGGTGGAATGTATTTGATTTTATAATTGTCACCGCTAGCCTATTACCTATTGATGGTAATGATAGTGTTTTATTAGCCAGATTATTACGAATCTTCAGAGTGTTACGCTTAGTCTCAGTGATACCTGAATTACGTATTTTAATCTCAGCGTTAATAAAAGCATTACCTCGAATGGGTTATATCGTATTACTGATGTTTATTATTTTCTATATTTATGCCGCTGTTGGTAGCTTTATGTTTGAGCATATTAATACCCAATTATGGGGGAATATATCAATTGCAATGTTAACCCTTTTTCGTATTGCTACCTTTGAAGATTGGACAGATGTAATGTATGAAACGATGGGTGAATACCCATTAAGTTGGATTTTTTACCTAAGCTTTATCTTCTTAACCGCCTTTGTGTTTCTTAATATGATGATCGGCGTTATTTTAGATGTCATGCAACGAGAGCATGAAGAGTATTACCGTGAAACAGGTGAAGGTGAAGCTGGTGAGGTACATTGGATAAAAGAACATACAGCGGCCATGGAGCAGCGCTTGGAGAGGATTGAGCAGTTACTTATTGAAACAAAACTATCATCAAAAACGTGATAATAGTTTTGTTTTGGAAGTGCTAAAGAATTTGATTTACTACCAACAATCGCCGGCACCAGTAGCAGATTTAAAACCAGTATTCGTCAATCTTAAATTAGCACAAGTATCTGATGCTTGTGTAGTTCCAGCACTGGGCGTTGCTTGTAAAGTAAACGTTGTAGCATTTAATGTACCTGTTAGTGCATAGGTATAGTCATCTTTACTGCTAAAGGGCAATGAAACCGCTACTGGAGTAGCAGCATTGGTTTGGTGATATTGATTGTTTTCAGTAAAAAAACGTTCCATAAAACTAGCTAGTTCCATTAGATCACCTTGTGCTATTGCCCTCTTCGTTTTTATAATACTATCTTGATATGAGGGGTAGGCAATCGCGGCTAAAATAGCTACGATTGCAACAGTAATCATTAACTCAACAAGTGTAAAACCATTTTTTTTCATTGATAAGCTCTCCATAAACTCTAACGAAGCTGACGCCATGATTGACGGCCAAATGGGTCGCCTGAAGACTCTTTAAATATTTCTAATGCACCACTTGAGCCACTCACGTATTTTACTTCAGTATCATCACCTGTAGATACGATACCTGGTGTTTTAATGATACCTACACCATGCTTTCTAATACCACTAACTTCAACATTATCACTAGCATCAATCGTTCCATCACCATTAGTATCGTAAGAAGCTAATAAGTCATTAATATCAAAGCTACCATCTTCATTAACATCAAATGGCGATGTGGCAAGTCTTTGACCGTTAACAGCATCTATTTCCATTAGCCAGCTTGTTCCACCCCAACCACATGGGTCACTTTCAGGAATTAAGGTTGTAAATATTATACGGCCAGCTCGGAGGACTGGATTACTAACAACTCGCTCACCTTCTTGTATGTATGATAATACACCACTTACTGTTATAGGTGAGGCGAGGTCCATATACCAACCGTCTTTACTGGAATAATCTACAATTGTATCTGATGTTACTCGCACATCTATTGATAGAGCAGAAATAGTTTCTTCATGGAGTATAGTTTGTACCTGTAAATTACTCCTGCTAGCGACTTCAGCCCCTTGATCACGAATTCCATAGAAGGTTTGAGTTTGTACTGAACCACTAACATCCTGGTCGCCATCTTCGAAGAACTTTCCTGTTCCAAAATACACCATTAACCCACCATCAGGATGATTACCCACTTGAGGTTTTGATGTTATAGGCTGAACAATATTACTTGCATCTTTAGCTACGTAAAGAGGTTTAGGAGTACTTCCTTGTTTAAAGGCTACATCCCAACCATTGGTGTTTGAACTCGTGACATCAAATTTCCACAGATTACCTTGAAGATCTCCAGCGTAAATAAGATCAACAATGCGATCATTATCCGAATCAATTGCTATAGGTGTTGATAAGCCGTTAGGAGCTGAACCACTACCTGCACCTGTATCCAAAGTCTTAATTATTCCACCTGTTTCAAGATCAATAATAAATAAAACAGCTTTTTTATCTACACTATCATAACCATTAGGAACAATGGCTACCCATTGTCCATTGTGCATTTTAACTATAGATGATTGAGGGATCGTGAAGCCTAAGTTATTTTGAAAAGTGGTAAGGTCGGCGGCTACGGGTGATTGTGTAGTTGATATTTCCCACATAACATCTGATGCTGAAAAGCTGTCAGGATCAGTTATATCTAGAGAAAATAGGCTTTTAGCACCGCCTCCAGTAGAACCAACTAAGATTGAGTGCCATGCATCACTGCCATTGGTATCAATATAAGCATCGCCTGCTCTTGGTGCGCCATCAACAAAATAAGCGTGAGGTAAACAGCCAGCTTGATCGTCACAGCCATAAAGAGGATACGATAAAAGGTTTAACTTACTTAGAAGAGAATCTGGAACATAGGTAAATAATTCATCGCCATCATTAGCATTAATAGCGTGTAACATGCCTTCGTTAGCACCAAAATATAGAGCAGGTGTTCGAGTCAACTTACTATTTCGATATGTCACATAACTCGAGCCTTCAGTACCCGATAAGCTGGAGTACCCAAAATCTTCACTTGTTCCTGAAAACCATGGATCCGAGTTAATTATGTCACCCATAAGTGAGGTTCTATCTCTGAACCCTCCTCCATTGGCAATTTCTTTAGTTTGGTCACCGCGAATATAATCCACACGATCTGAACCCAAGGTATCAACAGTACCACCAGTATCAATGTTAACTAATACTTGCTGCGTTGTTGGATCTAGGTTTGCATATTCAAACTCAATACCTTTACTTCCCGTTGCTACAGGGTTGTATGAGAATATGTTTCTACTATTCTCTGTAGGTATAAGGTCTGCAGCATCCCATACTTGACTACCTACAGAGCCATCACTTGCATTAAGGTTGAATGCTAATAACTGGCCACTCCAATCACCAGTATTAAACCGTGCTTGATAAATCTTCGAATTAGTATCGAGACGAGTAGAGTTTGTTGCAACAGCTGCGCTAGAGCTAGTTCTGCTGGCAATTTCTGCAAACGCTTTACTAAGCTGCTCTTCAAGTGTTCCAGCATTTGTGACTAAGAAATAGCCATCAGGATTACCATCAGCATCGCTATCCCATTCGCTTGCTTCCAACGTGCCATTCTCATCTGTATCTGTCATCGACCATTTTGCAGCATACCAAAGAGGGTCATGTTTAATGAAGCTGGCAGAGGTAGTTGAGCCGACAGTGAATGTTCTCGTGGCTATTAAAGGTAATGCAACACCATCTCCCCACACACCTCCTGGAAGTTGACCTGGAGGTGTGTCAAGAAGGTAGTCGGGATCACTGCCAGAAGCTGTATCAATATCACGAACCTCAAGGTAAGTTCCATCAGCAGTTGTGCCTGATATGACATAACCCATATGTTGTATTATACCGCCAGCAGCATAGGTAGAATTAAGAGTAACAACGACTTGATTTGATGCACTTACAGAGAACTCATATTCAACAATAGCATCCATATCATGATCAGCTGCTTGTTCTACATCTTCATAATTGATTCTAAACTTGCCGTAAGCTCGGCCTGAATTAATAGAAGGATCTGCATTTCCAGCACTTGTATTAACAAAGGTTTCAACATAGAAATCTACAATCTGGTTAGTAGGTTGAAAAGTGGCAGTGCCTCGATTGACAGATTTGGCAAACGGAACAAGCGTTACGATCTTTCCTGCTACTGGTATTTCAATACGAGGTAAAGGTGAAGCAATGGCGACAGCTAAGGTATCAGCATTTTGTTCGCCTGTTATGGTGTTCAAGTCATTTTTTTTACCATATAGGGCAACACTACCTGCATAATAGCTACCTAATTTAGTAGGTTCTTCAGGCGCAAGGCCTCGAATATCAGAAAAGCTTGTGACTGTTTTAGGTGCCGGGCTGCCATCATTATTTGTACCGGATTGACCAATAAAAATATTACTAGCTTCAGATTCACCAGCCCAAATAGTATCGGCTAATGTAGATACGTTCATGCCCGTTAAATCACCTGTAAAACTAGAAAAGTAGCTGCCAGGTAACTGATCACTATCATAGGATGAGTTCACATCACTAATAACTAATTGGATTGGCTTAGCACAATGCGCATAACCGCCAGGTGTTGTTCGATAAGGGTTTTGCCATGTAGGTATCGGCAAGATTAGAGAACCTCCGGTACTGGTTGAAAATGCTGATGTGGGCCCTGACTTACCTGCAAAATAACGCAAGCTTTCATACATCATTTCTGCAATTGGGTTGCCCCAATCTTGTGCTTGACCTTCTGTAATTGGGCCATTGGTAATCCAGCCTGAGGTATATGAATGACTAGAATAATCAAATCTAGATATTCTTAGTTTATCGATGGTATCTACAATGCCTGTTACATTTGTAAAGATACCTGTATCGAGATCTATTTCATCTTTGAAAGAGGCAATGTTTTTTCTAAGCACGCCGCCTGATGTATTTTTTTGGAATGACCCTGAGAGTAAGCCAAAAGCCATGAGATCATCTTCCCCATAACGCTGTAATAAACCTATAGGTTTATACGTTGTTGTCGTGCCGTCGCTGTAACCTTTGCAATTGGCTTCTAATAGTCCTGTAACACATGACTCGACATTAACGTCGTAATCTACCATAGTTGATGCGGGTAAGGTTTGAACTTGACGTAAAATAAAGCTATCACCGCCTCCTACTTCCTCATGGCGAAATTCAATTGAATAATCTGTATTTGCTGTTAAGGCTATCGTCCCGCTGTGATCGTCGCAATTACACTTGCCATGCCCGCCATACCATCCGGCAACAACGGTTCCATTTATAATAACTTCTACAGCATCATCGCCATCGACAGAAAATTCATAGGTGCCTGTTGCTGGAACATTAATGGTACCTGTTACAACGGTTAGGTAATTATCATTAGAACCATAGGGGTTATCACTTCCGTCAATGGTCGTCATTGGGCCACTACCAAATTCGTTTGCCGATATACCGTAAGTTGCAATCAGAGTATCAAAATCACTATGGTTGCTTGGATGGCTAGTATCTGCACTCTTATCATAGGTGGTTCGAACGAGGTTACTTAATACCGTACTTGGTACTGTAATGCCTGATGAGCCAGCTGTTCGAGCACAATTTGGGCCACTGCCACCATGCAGGCATTTTGTTCCCGCAACAGGACGTTCAATGGATACCCACTCCCAAATGCGATGAATACTATCGTTTAAGACGCGCATTAGTGGTTGGCCAGTATTGCTTAATGATACATTGGCAAAAAGGTGTCGAGAACCAGTTATAGGGAGGCTGAGAGGGGTGTAACTGCTTATATCATAACCATCGACAGCAACGCTGGTATATTCCTTGCCCCAACTGTGTGCATCTTGAGGAATAAATGTGCGTGTGAGTATAGTGTTAGATGTGGTGTCAGTCGAGCGAGAACCACCATAAAGTACTTTTCTAAGTGCATCGATACGGCTGGTGGTAACGTAGTTAAGAAAGTCACCACTCCAGTTTCCAGCGCACTGTTTATTCGCTGTTACAGTTGCAGGTGTGAATTTTCCTGAAGCATAGTTATAGCATTTGAAAGAATCAAAATAGCCAAAATAATCTATAGAAGTGGGTTTGTAGCGAATATCTAACACACCGTCATTGTTTAGATCGGAGGCATCATTGTAAGCTTCATAGTAAAGCTTATGATCACGGCCCATTGTTACCATAACCACAGGTGGAACAGCTGTAGTTAAGAAAAGGGGCATTTGTGAAACTGCAGCAGAGGAACTGTGAGATAGAAGTAGGCTTATGAAGGCTGCTAATATTGCGCTACGACCTGGTTTTAAAATGTTCATAGTTTTCCCCTTCAATTATCGCTTGTAGGTACTTTGAAGCATAACTATTGCTGTATCAGTGCCACCAACAGCATTGCTTGTTATCCTATAAAAGCGGCTTTCTAATGCTACTCCGGCCTCTAAACTACCTCCAGACTCATTAACTGGCTGCAATTCTTCAATAATATAATTGGGTGGAGAAGATATGTTTGATAACAAATTTGCTGTATAGGATCTATATTGACCTGATGCGGCCCAGTTAACAACCTGCCACTTTGGTAGCCCTGAGCTGGTGGGTTGGTATAAACCGGCAGTCGTGCCATCAAAAGGAGGAAGTATAGGTGTGGTTCTAAGGTACGTCTCGCCTGCTCTTAATCCCGCTTCACTAGCTTGGAATGCCATATTACGGTCTTTGTAGTTACCAGCCATTTTTTCTTCTAGAATGGTGGTATTCATACTGCTAACAGCAAGCAATGTCATAATTAACAACATGACTAAGCTAACTATAAGTGCCACACCTTGTTGGCTATTTTTATTTAATATCAACATAATTACTGGACTCTATTTCTTATGGCGATAGTTGATGTGAAAACGCGTCGTATCCGACCGTCAGTACCCGTTAATTCTGTGCCATTAAACGTTACCTTTTGAGCACCTGTTGTTAAGTTTGTTTCTAAGGTTTGAGCTAATATACTTATTCGAGCGCTAACCACTTTATCCCAATCTGTTGCATCGTTTATTGTTTTTGCATTAGCATATCGATCGACGGTATCATCATCATTATCATCGGCGCCATACTCGATTTGTAGGTTTTCTATGCCTTCTACCAATTCTAAGGGGTTTTGTCCCGAGACGGACTGGGTCTCATCATAAACGTACAGTGATGGATTACCTGAAGTGTTTGACCTTATATAATATGTGAGTGATGAATACCGAAATAGTTCACTGTCATAGCCATAAAGTTTAGTTTCACCTGTATCACAGGCTCCTGTTTGTGGCAGTGATGAGTATGATGTGCAAAAGTGGTTTGCCTGATTCAGATTACTCGCGTGAGCAACTGTTTCTTGACCAGAACTACTTGAAACATTAGTTGCCCTGAAAATATGGGCATCTTCACAATCAGCAATCATAAGGACGTCGTTAGCTGATATGCTGCAGGTATTAGGCGCATATACTTGAATATTAGCATTTGAACTGCCTATATTTCCTACTAAGTTCGCGCCACAGCCTGTTCCGCGTTGAACTGTAATTAAATCAGTTCCTGTGACAACCGCACCCAGTGAGGCTGAAAAAGAGGGTGTAGGAACCAATGTCCCTGCCTGATCATTGCTTCCAGTAATTGTGGTCGCGCCGCTCATTGATGCCGGCACGGGTGCATTAGCCACTGTTTGAATATTTATCTTATCTACTGTCCTGCAGCCACTATAGCCTGCGGCACGAATATCTCTGGTAAGGATTTCTAAGGCGAAGCGAGCATTTTCTTGTATACGTGAATGGGCTTCCGTTACGCGTGCGGTTTGCTTATTGCCGACAAAAACCTGAATAGTACCTGCAACCAACAGTAAGCCAAGAACGAGGGCTATCATTAGCTCTATGAGTGTTAAGCCTTTCTGTGGGTTTTTAGTATTAGAGGTATTCATCGCTCACTACTCACGGTAATAGACTTGATTACAGATGATGATGAGTTTTCAGCTCGAGCATCATCCCAGAACACAGAAACAGTGACTACATCACCACTAACAATAACTTCGCCATCGCCGCTAGGCAGGTCGCTGGCAATTTGGTTCACCCATGCAACTAGATCTGTATTCTTAAGACCTGTACCTGAGGGCGTAGCAGATTGAGCTAAAGCGTAACTTTCAACTCTATTTAATCTCATTCTATCAATTAAGTCATAGGCTAAAACCGTTGCCGAAGTACGGTACTGGGCACTGTGATTGTTTTTTAGGCTATTCATTTGAAGGCTAGCAAGGCCGAGAAGGCCCACCGCTAATATAAATACAGAGATAAGCACTTCCAATAATGAGAAGCCATTATTTTTTTTAATAGAAGAAAAGCTTATCATGAACAACTCGTCAAGTCTGATGCGCTTGCAACTCGAATTCGACCAGAAGGTGAAATAACCCGCCCTTTGGCAGAAGAGAGGCCACGATCGTCGCAAAACGTGAAGGTTGAGTTATAGTTCATCGCAAAGCCACTAGCATCATAAGTGATCCGGTTTGAAGTTGTACTTGAGTTTGAAACGAGCGTGTTTCCGTTGGAAAGTGCAGCATGAACTCGAATAATGGTGTCTGTACCAGAGTCTAAATCTCCTTGACCATCGACATCTTCAAACACAAGCCAGCCACCTTGCCAGTTACCACCACAGCTAGTCTGGTTATCACTTTTACAAATTGTCACAGTTAGTGCACGCTTAATCGCTTCGCTCCGGCCTAAATTAAGTGACGCTGTAAATTCATTTGTTTGAGCTATTAGCCGGTTATCTTTGATCATATCTGTAAAGCTAGGTGCAGCAAGCCCTAATAATATGGCTGCAACAGCTAGCGTTATTATTAACTCTATTAATGTGAATCCTGTGATTTTTTGCTGCTCTATCCGCATTTGTCATTACTCTAAATCCTATAAGAGTAAGTTATATAACTATATTAGTCATATTTCAAGCCTTCTTTATAAAGAATGTGACTCAGTATTACTAAAAATTTCTTGTTAATATATTGAAACGAAACATATTTTACAAAAATAATATGATTGGAGTATGCTTAAGTAACTAATGATTGGGAGTAATGTATGGAAATACCAGGTATTGCACCACTAAGTGGGCAACCCACACTGACTAACCCTTCAAACCAAGAAAGGTTGCTAGAAGGCAGGCAAACAACTGCACAAGCTGCAAGTGAAACACAGAATACAGTTACGGCTAGTGAGCAGGCATCTACAACTGTGAATACCGCTGACGTAGTAAGTGAAGTAGAAGAGTCTAGTTCAACTGGGTTTGATACTAATAACCCAGGTGGAAGTATAGATATTACCGCTTAACCATTGTTTAGGATTTGTACATGACAGCACCGAAAATTTCTGACGACCCTTTGTATCGATTATTGCGAGAAAATAAGGTCTCTGAATTTAATCAGCGTATTGCTGCAGGAGAAAAAGCTGATTTAACGAGTTGTGATTTTAGACACATTAACTTATGCGGTTTAATTACGGATAAGTTAGATTTTTCTAATAGTTACTTTCGCCAAGCAGATCTACGTGGTGTTGATTTTTCCAGGTGCGACAGTTTGGAAGGTGCAAGTATTCACGGTGCTAAGATTTCTGGTACTTATTTTCCGAGAGAAGTTTGGGCTGAAGAGATTCTGTTATCGCTTGAACATGGTACGCGGATGCGCTATCGCTCTTGAATATCGTCCTGCTCTTTTTTAGGGAGCAAACGCGAGCATAATAAACCTAGTTCAAATAGTAGCCATACAGGTAATGCTAATAAAGTTTGTGAGATTATGTCCGGTGGCGTTAGAAGCATGCCAATTACAAATGCTCCGACGATGATATACGGGCGTTTTTCTGCTAAACTTTCAACCGTCGATGCGCCAGTCCAAATTAGTAATAATGTAGCGATAGGCACTTCAAACGCTATGCCAAAAGCAAAGAATAACTTCAATACAAAATCTAAATAACTACTTATATCCGTCATTACTGCTACACCTTCTGGCGCTGCTTGTGTTAAAAACCCAAAGATGAGTGGAAACACTGCATAGTAAGCAAAGACAATACCTAAAAAGAAAAGTACTGTGCTGGCAAAGAGTAATGGAAAGACTAGTTTACGTTCATTATCATATAAGCCGGGAGCAATAAAGGCCCACAGTTGATATAACAATATTGGAATGGCTAATAAGATCGCTGTACTTAATGTTAATTTAAATGGAATCAAAAACGGCGATGCAACTTCTGTCGCAATCATAGTGCTGGTTTCAGGAAGGTGTCTTAGTAAAGGTTCTGATAAAAAATGATAAAGGTCATTCGAAAAAGGCATCAATATAGCCGTTAGGATTAACACCGCTATTACGCCTCGAAGAAGGCGGTCTCGAAGTTCAATTAGGTGCGCAATCAACGATTGTTGATTATCAGTCGACATTCTTATCCTTAGCTTCTTTTGTTTCAGGTTCAGATGAAATGGCTTCATCAATACCTGAAACATCTACTGTCTTGTTTAGTGCTTGTTTGAGCTCCTCAGCACGAAGCTCTTGTGAAATATCATTACGGATAGATTGTACTGACGCATTGGCTCGGCCAACCCATAGGCCGACGACACGAATGAGCTTGGGCAATCGCTCAGGACCAACAACTACTAAAGCAACGATTGCGATTAGCAGTATTTCCCAAAAACCAATATCAAACACTGTTTTTAACTCGAATGTTTATCGTGTTCTGTTGTTTTGCTAGGTGTTGTGTCGTCATTGTGGCTGATTGAGCTATCACCTTTATTGACATCATCTTCGCCTTCACGAACAGATTGCTTGAAGCTTTTTATCGCGCTGCCTAAATCGCCACCTAATGAGCGAAGTTTTTTTGTGCCAAACAATAGAATAATGATTGCCAAGACAATTAATAACTGCCAGATGCTGATGCCGCCTAAACCCATGATGTGCTCCTAATTAAAACCAGGTAGGCCTTCGCCACCTAAAATATGAATATGCAAATGCCCGACTTCTTGTCCACCGCCTGGACCGGTATTGATGATTGTTCTAAAGCCGTCTTCCAAGCCCTGTGAACGAGCTAATTCCGGTAGTTTGAGCATTATATAGGCGATTAAACTTTGGTGTTCGTCTTTCAGGCTGTCTAAGCTTTCAAGATGAACTTTTGGAATAACTAATAAGTGAACCTCAGCTTTCGGTGAAATATCTTTAAATACAAAGATAAGGTCATCTTCATATACTTTTGATGATGGAATATCGCCAGCGATTATTTTACAGAAAAGGCAGTTCGACATTATTTTCCCCCTCTACTTTCTTTTTCTTCAATGCCTGACAAACCAAAGCGGCGGTCTAACTCATCTAAGATGACTTGTGGATCAATATCATTGTGAGCTAACAAAACCAGACTGTGAAACCATAAGTCGGCTGTTTCGTAGATAATCTCATCACGATCGCCGCCTTTACCTGCAATAACAGTCTCAGTAGCTTCTTCACCAAGCTTCTTGAGGATTTTATCGGTACCTGCAGCGTATAAGCTAGCCACGTAGGAGCTGTTAGGATCGGCATTTTTACGTGCTTCAAGTACAGCGGCAAGTTTGCTTAATACATCACTCATTTATACATCTCTTTAGGATCTTTTAGCACGGCTTCTATTGTTTGCCATTGCCCATCAACTAGTTTTTGATAAAAACAATGATGCCGACCAGTATGGCAGGCAATGCCACCCTTTTGCACGACTTCTAACAAAATAGCGTCATTATCACAGTCTAAACGAATAGATTTGATTTGCTGCTGGTTGCCAGACTCCTCACCTTTATGCCAAAGCTTTTGGCGTGAACGAGACCAATAAACAGCATGGCCGGTTTCAGCAGTGAGTTGTAAGGACTCTTTATTCATCCAAGCTAAAGTGAGCACTTGCTTTGTTTCAAACTCTTGTGTGATAACAGGTGCTAAGCCTGCTTCATTCCATTTTACTTGGTCAAACCACGACATTAGAGGCGTACCTCTAAGCCCTGCTCAGCCATCTGTTGCTTGGCTTCTTGAACAGTATGCTCACCAAAGTGGAAGATACTGGCAGCTAATACCGCATCGGCCTTGCCTATTTTTACGCCATCGGTTAAGTCTTGTAACTTGCCTACACCACCTGATGCGATAACAGGTACAGCAACAGCATCACTGACGGCACGTGTTAGCTCGAGATCAAAACCTGACTTAGTGCCATCACGATCCATGCTAGTAAGTAGTAATTCGCCCGCGCCAAGATCAACCATCTTTTTCGCCCATTCAATGGCATCGATACCGGTCTCTTTACGTCCGCCGTGGGTAAATATTTCCCAACGTTTTTGCTCGCCTTCAGCTGAAACGCATTTTGCATCAATAGCAACAACAATGCATTGTGAGCCAAAGCGTTCAGCGGCTTCGCGCACAAAGTCAGGGTTACTTACAGCAGCAGAGTTGATACCTACTTTATCGGCACCTGCATTCAGCATGCGGCGAATATCTTCAACAGTGCGAATACCACCACCGACGGTTAAAGGTATAAACACTTGGCTAGCTACTGCTTCTACCACATGTTCCATGGTGTCACGATTATGATGTGTTGCTGTGATATCTAAAAATGTGATTTCATCAGCGCCTTGTTGATCATAACGTTTGGCTACTTCTATTGGGTCGCCGGCATCACGAATATCAACAAACTGTACGCCCTTTACAACACGGCCATTGTCGACATCTAAGCAAGGAATAATGCGTTTAGCGAGTCCCATTTTATTTGAAGTCTTGTGGTGGGTTTAGGCGATCTGCTAATGCTTGACCTTCTGCCAAATCAATCGTGCCTTCATAAATAGCTCGACCAACGATAGCGCCCATGACGCCTTCGCTTTCATAGTGACACAAGGCTTTAACATCGTTGTAGTCAGTCACGCCACCTGACGCTATTACTGGGATTTTGATTGCTCGAGCAAGATCGCGAGTTGACTCAAGGTTAACGCCTTGCATCATGCCGTCACGGCTAATATCAGTGTAGATAATTGCTTCAACGCCATCTTGCTCAAAGTGCTTAGCTATATCAGTGACATCGTGGTGGGACAGTTTTGACCATCCATCAATAGCTACTTTTCCATCTTTGGCATCCAGCCCGACAATGATGTGACCAGGAAATTCAGCGCAAATATCACCAACAAAATGAGGTGCGTTGACGGCTTTTGTGCCAACAATTACATAACGAACGCCCGCTTCTAAATAAGTTTGGATGGTATCTTCATCACGAATACCGCCTCCAATTTGAACATCTAGATCTGGAAATTCTTTACAGATATCATGAATCACACTGGCATTAACGGGTTTACCTGCAAATGCACCATCAAGATCAACCATATGCAATCGTTTTGCACCGGCTTCTACCCATCTGCGTGCAACCGCAACAGGATCTTGTGAAAAGACGGTGTTGTCTTCCATACGTCCCTGACGTAAACGGACACAGTGACCTTCTTTAAGATCAATGGCAGGGATTAATAACATAATAAATTCTCCATATTTGTCTGGATTATCAGGACTGTCCGTCCCAGTTTAAAAAGTTTTCTAATAATTTCAATCCATCATGCTGACTCTTTTCTGGATGAAATTGCACTGCAAATAAGTTATCTTTTTGTACCGCGCAGCTAAAAGGCTCTGGGTAAGCAGTCGTTGCAGCTACGACATTGGCATCAGAGGGACTTACAAAGTAGCTGTGAACAAAATAGAAACGACTATCTTGCTCTATATCTTGCCATAAAGGGTGCGCTTTATTTTGATGCACTTCATTCCAGCCCATATGAGGGATTTTTAAATGCTTGTATTGCGGCGGCATATCAAAGTGACGAACTTGCCCTTCAATAATATTTAATCCCTGACTGCCATTATTTTCTTCGCTATTACTCATTAGCGCTTGCATGCCAAGGCAAATACCTAAAAATGGTTTTTGTACGACGGCTTCATGAATGACATCATCTAGTTGCAGTCGCTGCAATTCTGACATGCAGTCACGA
>CAJXPP010000031.1 GCA_913058195.1 uncultured Gammaproteobacteria bacterium
AGCGTCAGATGTGTATAAGAGACAGTTATAAGTCTGGCTACCAACGGGAAAGGCCAACTCTCCTTTTGCCCTTACTACACGATGCCAAGGCAGTGTTGAATCGCTCGGTAAATTCTTTAGCGTCGTTCCCACGTAACGAGCATGATTAGGAAAACCAGCTAGCTTCGCAATTTGGCCATAAGTTGCCACCTTGCCAGATGGTATTGCAGCGACTAATTGCCAAATAATTTCATCTATCGTTAACATTTTTTATACTAACCTTGTTCGTCCAAATACGTTGCCAAACCCATATTAACTCCTCTTTGATACCTCGTTTGCTGGCAAACCGTTTAGCAGAACTTATTTTAATATTATCACCTGTCGATTCGGCTATGTGATAGCGAAAGAAGTACTTTGGTTCTAGCCCCATTCTTAAATCTGTAGCCACATAGCTATTGTCAAATTTTTCGACAGAATAAAACCCATTGGTAAACCAGTCTAACCGTTGTAATGAAGGTAGTTCTTTTAGCTTATAAATCAAGTCAGGATGTCGGTCATATTGCTCAAATAGGCTTGGTCTCTCACCATCAAAAACAGAACGAAAACCCTCATAATAGAAGTCATTTTCTATCACCATAATCCGCCATAACAAGGTATTAAATGGTGTTGCCATTACTAAAATTTTATCCGTCTCAATACCTTGCGTTACCAATTCTTTTTTTACATTCGACAGCATCCAGCTTTGTGCAAACAATCCCCAAACTAAATAGATTGAACTCAAAATCAAGCCCAAGTTACTCAACTTGTGACTCAATAAACTCAGTGGTCTGAAAAGCACTGCGATAAAACCAATCAGCAAAGGAATGGTATACAAAGGGTCAATAATGAATACACTACCGCCCGAATAAGGCGGTGGCATAAAGGGCCAAAACAACTGGGTGCCATACACAGTCTGAGCATCTAAACAACTATGGGTAACTAAAGCTAACCAGATTAATAATAGCCATTGTTTAAATGAAAATACCGGTTCCAGTCTGCGTAATAGCAGAGCTAATATAGGTGCAATTAAGGTTTGAACAAGCCAGGAGTGAGACCAACTTCGGTGCTTTGTTACCGAAGAAATATCGTCAGCATATTGAACCAATACATCTAAATCTGGCAAGACAGCAATTGCAGCACCATATAGAATTGCTTTACGAGGTGAAGTCTTCCCAGCCACAGCAAACGCAACGGCACCTCCAAGCACTATTTGTGAAACTGAATCCATAAATAGATTATGACATTTTATAATAAAAAATTAACAAGTTTTTCTTACTTCAATATAAGTAATAATCCTTCTACTAATGTAATAGACAAGGATTAGTAATGGCTTTTATTTCACGTGATAGCCTTCAATGGCATTCCGCAGTAAATACCTTTACAAGCATCATGCTTTCTGGGATTGGCGCTATTGGAATTTTCAGTTATTTAAGCTCCTCTTTGATTACTGATACTGACCTCCATCACAATGAAGTTATTCTTTACATCAGCGTAGCGGTTATGGGCCTTATTATTCTTGCCTTATTCTTTTCCGCTCGAACATATAAATTATTATCCCGACCACTAGAAAACCTTGAACATATCACTCATGCTTTACCTCTTCTTTCTTCTAAGCAGTATGACTCTGCAAAAAAAGTGTTCAAACTAGTTGATGCACATTCTAAGCATCATGAAATAACCTCATTGCAATTTGCATCCTTACAATTAGCTAGCGTTCTAGAAAACCTTGATAGTAAGAACCATCAACGCTCTATGCAGATATTCACACAAAAAGAAGAGCTTCAGCATGAACGTGACTTTATAAAAAACTTACTTGATACAGCCCAACTAATGATTATTACTGTCGATAAAGACCTTAAAGTAGCTATGTTTAACGGCTATGCAGAGAAGATCTCTGGGTTTACACAAAATGACATGCTTGAGACAGCTATTTCTCGAATGTTTCCAGCCGGTAACTGGACAGAAGCAGAACCTCTTTATAAAGAAATCATTACTGGAAATATGAATATTGCCCAGCAAGATGCTGAAATGATTGATGCCAATGGTCATATAAAACAAATTTCGTGGTTACATTCACGCATTGAAAGTTTAAATGATAATGAAATGGTGCTATCCGTTGGCCTTGATATGACAGCAAAGAGAGAAGCTGAGAAGCATATTGTCTGGCTAGCAGATCATGACCCACTGACAGATCTACCAAACCGTCGTAAATTTACCGCTGAATTTGAAAAATCGTTACAAGTCGCTAAACGCTACCATCACAAGAATGCTTTACTCTTTTTAGATTTAGATCATTTTAAAGATATTAATGATACCAGTGGTCATGCTGCAGGGGATGAACTACTAAAAATAGTTGCTAAAACACTCATAAAAGTAACCCGGTATTCCGATTTAGTCGCCAGACTTGGTGGTGATGAATTTGCCATATTGGTTCCTGAAATAGACCAAGAAGGAACCACTATATTAGCTAAAAAAATTATCCATGAATTAGCTCAAATTGACTTAACTTATGGCAAAATTAAACACCAAATATCTACCAGCATAGGTGTAGTTCACTTTCCGATTGAAGAGGCTAGCATTCATGAGTTACTTAGCTTTGCTGACCTTGCTATGTATAAAGCAAAAGCCGATGGTAAAGGTACATTCCATAATTTCTCAGTGGATGATAAAACTAAAGAGCAACTGGAAACGCGCGTTTTTTGGAAGCATCAAATATCCAACGCTTTAGAAAAGAAACTCTTCGTATTGTATTTTCAACCCATTATGGATGTTCAAACAAGTACTATCGAGCATTATGAAGTCTTAGTCCGTATGCGTAATGATGAGACGGGAGAAATAAGCTTACCCAGTAAATTCATTCAAGTAGCCGAAGAAACCGGCCTTATACATAGTATTGATCATTATGTACTTCAACACAGTATGAAGAAATTAGCATCGTTAGAACAACAAGGCATCAAAGCAAAACTGGCTATCAATCTATCAGGTGCAGTCGTTGATGATCCTGTCCTTATTCCGATGTTAAAGCGATTTATCTCAAAATATAAAGTAAACCCACAGAATTTAATATTTGAAATCACAGAAACAGCAGCAGTATCAAATTTACAGCAAGCAAAAGTAATGATGAATGAGATTCGGAAATTAGGCTGTAAATTTTCATTAGATGACTTTGGTGTTGGTTTTGCCTCATTCAATTACATGCGCGAGCTCCCTGTCGACATTATTAAAATTGATGGGATATTTATCAAAGACCTCGATAAGAATGCAGATGATCAATTGTTTGTAAAAGCGTTGACTGATGTAGCCAAAGGTCTAGGTAAAAAAACAATTGCTGAATTTGTTCAAAATAAAGAGACTTTAAATTTATTACGTAAATTCGGCGTTGACTATGCACAAGGCTATTATATTGGTCGACCGAAAAACACTCTCAAAGACAGTATTCACTGGTTAGAGAGTGAAGCAGACTAGTTGATACTTTGATTTAATTCACTTTATAAAAAAAAGGCTAACAATAAAATTATATCTAGCCCCTTTTTTCTTAAATATCCCTTTCAAATATTCTGTTTAGGGATGAATCGGAATATAGCCCCGTTTGATTTCATCAATCATAAACTTCACACCCGTTTGGGCAGTTTCTACACCTGGTAAGATTTCTGGACGTATACCATATTTACGCTCTAGGGTATCTAGAGTATTACCACATACATAAAAGCGAACACCATGTTCTTGCAGGCTTGCAATACGCTGAGCATATTTACTATCTGCTGCAAAAACCATCGGTACACCTGCACCAAAGGCAATAACTTCAATATCAATCATCTCTTGGCCATAACGCTTGGTCAGATTATTAGAGATATCCAATACCGCTTGGTAATGTGTGGGATCAGCATCGCTGACCTGCATAATAATATGGGTATCCGCAAAAGGCTTGTCATCACTAAGTCCTTCTTGTGCGTTAACAACACCTAAACTAGCACCTAAAGTCAGTGCAATCGACATTAACCAAATCATGATCTGTTTCATATATATATCCAATTAAAAAAATAGTCTTGAGCCATTGTCGAGATGAATAACACGCTAGCCATTCTACTCGTCAATGCTTTTTAACAAATGAGCCCACATAAACAACTAAAAATTGCACAATCACGACAATGCCATAATGCCTAGCATACTACCACCAGTGAACCAGGTGATAGAGCAAAGTTTAGTTGTGATTTTCCTTTGGGAGGGTTTTGAAATGAAAAGAGAACTTATAGGTGGCAGTACTTCATATCACACCCTGTTTTTTACTCTTTCCCCAAATATTATTCTCTATAAACCTCTATTTTTCATAGCGTAAGCTAAATCATACCCTTTTCAAGCACATCATTTATACCTGTACTATTACCTATATTTACGTTATTTTTAAAACTTACTGTCATGTTCAACATATTTGATTACTCATATTTGATCAAATAAATATAGCCACTTCCTAAAGTAAGTATAAACAAAACAATCGTTGCAACCATGGCATATAGAGTTACTGCCGCCAAAGAAAATTGATAATACATCTCATTAATGGACTAAATGATGTAAGGGAATAATGAACCTTGATTAGGCGTTAAATAATGATGTTAACTTATGGCGATATAGTAAGATTACACGTTGATAAATTTGGTGTGGAACCTGTTATCACAGGGGTCAACTATTGGCGGGCAAATAAGATACCTGAGCTAATACTTGAAGCAATTGATAATAAACAGCCATACGTCGAAGCCAATATTGATCCTAAGGTTTTGCAGCACTTCTTAACGCAGTAATTAGGACCCGGTAAGAACTATTCAAATATTTATACACTGACTCCGAACAACCAAGATACTCAGCCTTCGTTTAACCCTCAGGCGATATCAACAACTCAAGCATGGCATCTATGCCAGGATTGGCATCCTTCACATAAGGAATTTTTAATAACCAACTAGACTCTATTGGCCCACAAGTGCCTCTGTCGTCCAGTGTTCATCATCCTGACTAGACCATTGATAACTAACAACACTACGATCACTTTCAACTTTTACTCTAAGCTTAAGTTGGTCATTAAACACATAATCGCCCTATAACTCTCCTCCATAAAAATTAATTTGAAGCAATATCGATTGAGCTAAAATTTTGTTTAGTTAAACCTAGGAGCACCTTTCCTTTAATTATTCTACAAGTTAACAGCTGCTCAACTAAAAATCTGTGACTTTACAGTCGTGTTTAATTAGAAAAGCTATTGAGCCGCTATAACTAATTCACTCGATATAAATGTTGTGTTTATATTTCACAATACTGTTTTACTTGTTGATGTTTTCTATTAAGTCGTATTGTAATCAATACCTGATGACATCATATTGAGAATGGGTAGTAAACAATGTTATAGCTCTGGCGTAGTAATTATGACTTTTACATTGTTACTATAACCAATTGATAAGTATATATTTAATATATAAACTAAGACTTAATCTTTGTTTTGTCGTTGGTGGTATAAATCGATTCTGTGAACAATCTGGACCATTTTAGAGCGCCATGCCTCGGCTAATTCTGGGATCGCAATAGCGGTTCTCATCACATTTTCTTGATCAGGAAATTGGCTATCAAAATAGGCTCTAAATAAGTTTTTGACGGTGATCTTATCTGGGTGTTTATAAATGACTTCAACAGGACTATTTGCTGTCATTGTGCCAGTTTGTATAACGCGAAAGTAAACGCCTGTGTGCGCGTATGTAATAAAGTTATTTAGCATGCTCATTTCTTTAAATTCAAAGCTGATTTTATAGCAGGGAATACGTGGTTGACTGACTTCGAGAATACAGTCATTAATTTGTATGCGATCTCCGATGGCGATGTCAGATTCATTTAATCCTGAAATGCTGAGGTTTTCTCCAAATTTGCCATAATCAATATGGTTAATACCAAGCTTTTGCTTCCAATAGTTGTGATGTTCAGTTGAGAAAGCATAGACGGCTTTGTCATTGCCACCATGATTCATTAAGTCTGCTTGTTTATCACCATTGAGATTATCCTGTGTTAGGACAACAGGGCCTTGAACGGTTTTCTTTAAGAAGGCAGTGGTATAGAACTTAAAACCAAAACGGCGCAGTTTTGGTTTGGATACATTAATAGCTTGGAGGTGCATAATTCTTAAGCCAACTGATAGGAAGGAATGACTCGTTATTGTATAGGATTGTTTCAGCTTAGGCCTAGCAGATTAAGCTGATGTGTTGGTCCTTTTATTCGAATAAAAGGCGAAAAATGGCACATTCAATTTCCTTGTAAGTACGTAACAGTCAGCAAAAATTGCAAATGAAAAGAGTATTTTTAATTCATAACGTAAGAAGCCCCTCAAAAAAAGGGTAAACCTAAAATATAGGTTTACCCCAAATAGTTACGAGAGAGTTGCAACCAAAAACAAGTCATGAAGCTGAAGTCAATATTGTTTGTAATAAGGCTAGTGCATATTGCACGCCATAAATGTGAATTACACATTTTTATTGTTTTCATGCTGCTTCGTTCTCAGCTATTCACCCATATAGCTTGGTATAGGTAACTGTTTCTTTATATGCACATTGTTATATAGAAATAATCAGACTTTTATTTCTTTGGAATAGTGGTGTTGGCATGCACCAACAAGGCTCCATAATATTCGTGGCTGCTCTAGGATGGTGCTCGAAACTATAAGGTTATATTTGTATTTCTCTTTTAATTCAGTCGATTATGGTTCTGGATGAATGATACTATTTGTTATTAACTTTATTCGCTGATCGACATGGAGAGTGAGGCGGAGGCGATTAGTCACCAGTGGGCAACGTATTTTTGTAATAGAGAGCACGAGGGAACAGTGAAGAATAATGTTAGAAACCTTCAAAACACCAAGGGGTATACATGAGTTATTCAGGAAAAAAACGGGGTTAGTAGTATTAATTGCTGCTAGAACAAGTTTTTCTGCGGTTGAAAATGATTCATTCTCACTGCTCTTCAAAAGTAAATTCGGTATTCCACATTTACTGACTTTGGATAACTGCCAAACTCGCTATTAAGTGTTCCATTTTCTGGCTGGTCACCCACTGATAAATTTACACTCATCGATAACTCTGATTCATCTGATAATGAATAGGTAGCGTATAAAGCCCATAGATTTGAACCATCGAGGTAGTTATAAATCCATACGGCATCGCTATTTAAGAGTGGTGTGACTTCATAACTAGCACCTAGGGCAGTGTAGTTTTTTGCCAGATAGAAAGTGTTAGTGTTCGCTTGGTTATTTAGCAAATAATCTTGTTCATTACTAGCTCCTGAACGTTGGTAAAATTGTTCGATCCGTAAGGTCAGGGTGTTTTCAAAGCGATGTTCTAAACCTAAAGAAAATTTTGTATCACGTGATTGACCTTGTTCATCGGGGAAGCGTAGATGCCCTTCACCTCGCACGCCTAGCCAATCAAATAGTTCGCCTTGAAAGTCGAGTCCGACAATGTCATCACCATGATCTTGCCCCAATAATATCGCCAACTCAAAACTATCAATTAAGGTTGATGCTCTGGCTAATATTGACGTTTCACTCCAATCAGGCGCTGTTTGTCGGTTTCCAGAATGCGTTAAATCTGTTGGATAATTCAAAACGGTATAAATCGATAGTTGTGATAATTCGCCCCACTGCCAATCTAGTCTAGCAGCATCAACTCCGGGCTTATAAGTACGGTAAAAGGTTTGGGCTGCAAAGGGGGCAAAAAAATCATTGGGAGTGAAGTAAAAAGTGGCGGCTAGATTAATGGCTTGTCGGCCCAACTTTATATTGATGTTATCGCCACTAAATTGCACATTGAGTCTATCGAGTACTAAGTCGGCATGGTCATTGGCAAAACGCCAATGTAAGGTATCACTACGTTCAATTTCAATTGCTAAGCCGGTTTGAGTTCCTCCAGTGCGTAATGCTGTATCAATGACACTTTGAACAGCGTGAACCTCAAAACTCAGCCCACTCGTTTGAACATCAAACATTAAGCGACCAAAACCACCACCGGTTAGGATTTTATCTTTGGCAAATAACACCTTATCATTAGCATTATTGGCAACAACACTAGTGGCTCGTACAAGGCCGCGTAATTCAATCGAGCTGTCACCACCCTGCCATTGATAAAAAGCCTGTGCTGTGAAAGGTAGACAGAGTAAGAATGTGATTAATCCTCTAAACACGGCTAAGCTTTGTGCTCATCTGAAACAATTTGGCCATCTTGCACCCGAATGATTCGTTTGGCGCGATCAATCACGCGTTGATCATGAGTCGAAAATAAAAAGGTAATACCGTGTTGCTCGTTTAAGACTTGCATTAAATCCAGCAACGATTCAGCCGTATGCGAGTCAACATTAGCAGTGGGTTCATCTGCCAACACAATCGCAGGGTGAGTCACAATGGCTCGGGCAATGGCAACACGTTGTTGTTGGCCACCCGACATTTCATCTGGACGACGATTTTCTAGCCCTTGCAGGCCTACATCAGCCAATGTTTTCATCACTCTATCGCGACATTCTACTTTGTCTGTACCTTGCAGATCTAATACAAAGGCTGCATTTTCATAGGCAGTCATTACCGGAATCAAGTTATAGGATTGAAATACAAAACCAATCCGGTTTTTGCGTATTTCAGATAAAACAGTATTACTTAAAGTAGATAAATCTACCCCTTCTAAATTGACTTGGCCTGAACTTGCTGTATCCAAACCGCCAATCAGGTTAAGAATGCTGGTTTTACCTGAGCCTGATGGGCCACACAGCGCGGTAAAGTCACCTTTGTGGATATCACATGACACATTATCAACGGCTTTAACTTGCATTTCACCTTGCTGGTAAATTTTGCTCAAATTCCGTAATTCAACAATCGTTTCCATAGTATTTCCAATAATTTAGACAACTGTCTCTTTAGTGTGTTTTTAAACTTTCGACAGGTGCCACCCGCCCTGCTTGCCAAGCAGGATAAGCTCCTGAAAGTAAGGCCAAACTAAATAGGCCAATCAAAATAGCAATAATGCTTTCTTTAAATAAACGGATTTTGAAGATAGGGTCAAGCAACACACCACCAAAACTAAAGCCATCGCCATAAGCTGCTGTTAAATCAAGACCTGTTTGTGACATGAATAAAAACCACGGTGTAGTAACTATCACGCCAATAATCAAACCTAATAGAGCTAACCAGAATGATTCCAACATGACTAATACAAACAGGTTTCGGGCTGACATACCAACCGCCATCATCACTCCAAATTCACGTCGACGTTCAAGTACACTCATCAGCATAGTGTTTAAAATACCTGCGGCCACCAGCAAGGCGATTAACAGTTGGCTAATATAATTGGAGCTTTTATCTACGGCAATCATGCCTGCTAGATCAGGTTGGGTCTGTTGCCAGTTTAATACCTCAACATCAGCAAACTGTGGCATGGCCTGCATCTGTTCACGTAATAGGTCACTATTACGTTGGTCAGATAATATCACTGCTAATACACTAACTTCATCTGGTTGATAATCGAGTACTTGTTGAACCTTGTTCAAAGGCAACACTGCGACTGAACCATCTATTTCATCTGCACCTGTTTTAAATAAACCGCTCACTCTAGCAATCGCACTAACAATATCGCCATTTTTATCTGTAGTGGTATAGACCACTTTCTTACCAATTTTTAATTTCAGTTTTTTAGCAAGTTCAGTGCCTAATACAATGCTACTACCCGATGCTGAGGACAACATATCTCCTTCCACCATCGCTTTTACAAACAGATTGTTATCGCTATTTTCTTGTTGTGGGTCAATCGCAAAAAACACGCCGCCAATACTTTTCCGTGCACTAGAAAACATGGCTTGGCCTTGAATACGGCTGGCAACACTTTTGACATTAGCAAATTGCTCCACAGCTTGTTTCAACGATTCGGCTTGATGCAGTCTTTTTTTGCTGCTCGGTGCACGATTAAAGTCGTGTGCCATCACGCTAATATGCCCCATTCCCATATTGGATCCGGCATCAATCATTCGAGTATAAAAATAATCGCCTGCGCCCGTAAACGTCACTGCCAATAACACTCCGAATGCAATTGATGAGGCGGTAATCAAAGTGCGTCGTTTATGTCGCCACAAGTTTCGCCTCGCTAAGGTATTTAAATTCATCGTTGTTACCTAGTGGTGATGAATTGCATCAACAGGTCGAATTACCGCCGCTTTTAACGCGGGATAAATCACTGCTAAAGCTGCTATCACAAATAAGAATAAAACGGGACTAAGCAGCGATTCAACTGACATTGCTGCATACCACACTGGATCGAGTGCTATCCCTGCAAATGAGATACCTTCAGATAAAGAAGAAAGATCAAGGCCATTCTGCTCAAAATACCAAGTAATACTCACGCCTAATAACAATCCTAAAATGCTGGCAAATAGAGTTTGAATGAATGTTTCAGCATAAATTATTCTGATTAATTGCCACGGCCGCACACCGACTGCTTTCATAATTCCAAATTCATGAATACGTTCAAACACGCTCATTAACATCGCATTGAGTACGACAGATGCCACGGCAATATAAGTGAACACCAACATGATTAATGATTGCACCTGTGCCGTTTGTAGAAATTGGCTAATAACCGGCATCAGTTGTTGCCAATTTAAAATCTCTAAATCATCCGCTAATAGATCATCGATGATTTCAACAGCAAGTGCTAAATCCGTATTTCTATCTGATCGCATTATGGCAATTTCATGCGCGCCAACAGGCAGGCTAATCAATTCCTGCAACATTGCATTACTCATAATGACACCGCTGCTATCCATCCCTGCAGACACCGACTTTAAAACCCCTCTGATATAAAAGCGATCATTAGCCATATAGCCATCTGCTGTTTGACCGACAAAAATCAGCTCACTACCTATCGATACATCTAGCAGACGAGCGAGTTTTTTACCAATCACCACACCATGTGAATCAGATTTATCTAGCCAGCTGCCAGTTTGTATATGCTGATTTATTTGGGTGACCGTTGATTCATAGTCTAAGTCGACACCCCGTAATTGCACGCCTGATGAACTTTGGTCACTTGCCATTAAACCGTAAGCAAACAAGCGTTCACTTGCCATGAAACCCGCTTGTCTAATAGCGGTGACTAATTCAGGTGATTGATTAATTTGTTTATAAATATCAGGTTCATCACGATAGCTAGGCAGATGTATTTGAATATCGCCGGTATTCATCGACACGATATTTCTTTCACTGCCGACCACAAAGCCTTCCATCAAACTAGCAAACACAATCATCATCGCACAAGCAAAGGCCATTGCCAGCGTAGTGACTAAAGACCGATGTCCATTACGCATTACATTGCGAGCGGCTAATGACAGCATATTCATCGTTTTTTCAAACTCGATAGTGAAAACAAGCTATCTTTGAGTTCAAGGCCGAATTCAAGTTGCTCATACACAAACTCAGTATATTCATTTGGTTTATCGGCAGGTACGACACGTAATACAGAAGGCCGCTCACGCCCACCCAACATTTTAATATCCGTAAATGAAATAGTCCGTGTGAGGACCATATCTTCGTCATAATAATATTCGACTACCGGCGTATGCGTGTCAGCTAAGATAATCAAAGTCAGCTTGCCCCAGACCACCGCCGCATCACGTTTAGGAATTAAGGTAAATTCAATAATATTTTGACCATCACGCTTGCCTTCAAAGCTTATCGTGGCGTCATAATCATCTTCTAGCCGTGCTTCCTTAACTAAGTCATCATTGGTCAAGTGGCTGCCCATCCACGAGCCCATCATCATGCCGCTAGTTAGTTTTATAGTGCGATCTGTTTTGGGTAAGTAAGTGTATATATGATTGCCGGATTTAAGCGTTGCGGTGCCTTTTTCTCGTAACGGTTCAATAATACGAAATAAGGTGTGCTCCTTGCCTTTTGACCAGCCTTCCATTCGCATAGTACGCGTGTAGTGTTCGGTCTCAACTTTCATAGAAGTAATGGCATAGGAGGAATTCCCGCGCCAAAGATCATCGATCTTGTTCAATAATGTTTTTACACGAGAAGTTTGTTCAGTAGATGAAGGTTCAGCACTTACCGGTTGAATAAATATCAACTGACTCGCTATAAAAATGATGACAAGTAACTTACGAAGCATGAATGGCTCCTGTTTAATAAACAGATGTCATCATTAAAGCAGTAATTTCATTTCAAGGAAATATTTAGCAGAAAAAAATGTCCCGCAGTGCCGATGCGAACGGGGTTCTTGAACCAGGAGGGTTCAAGGGGTGATCTCAATTAAATATCGGGCTTCTCGTCTAGCAAGCCTGCACGCCAATCTAATTTCAATCTCCATAGCATTAGCTTATCGGCACAAGACACACTGTCGCTGTCGAACACCGCAGGAACAGTTATGGATCATACGCTGATTTTTTGGGGAGGCAATGCTTTTCTTACAATTCTAGCTGGCGAACATCTTCTAAAAATACGCTAACTTTATCTTTAATCTTAAGAATACTGCCATTCATTTCATCAAGCCCACCACCAGCTTCATTCTGCAGATCAATCAGTTCATGCGCTAAATTAAGAGCAGCCATCACAGCTATTCGGTCTAAGCCAACTATTTTTCCACTTGAACGAATCTTTTCCATATTCTCATGGAGCAATTGAGCGGATTGAATAAGCGCCGTTTTCTCTTCTGGCGGGCAAGCAACTTGATATTCTTTACCAAGAATATTAACGTGAACAGGTACAGCTGGCGAACTCATAAATCATCATCCAATTCTTTTAGGCGGCTCACCATTTTCTCAATTCGAGTGCGTGCAACTTCTGTTTTTTCAACTAATTGCGCCCGTTCGCTTATCCATGTCGACTGCTGCGCTTTTAACAAAATATTCTCATCGCGTAGCCTTCGTCCGGCATGAAGCAATTCATCTATTTGCTGTTCTAATTGTTGCATCGCGTCATTTTCCATTAATATAAGTTCTTAGCTATGCGAGAATAAAGCTTAACTATAATCGTGCCTGTGTGATTGGGTCAACTTTTGTCTTAAACTATTTTTTAAATATAGGTCGTATCATCATGTCTGAATTGTATTTTCCTTCTCTAAGTCCCAACAATGATGAAGGCGATGGCCCTTCAAGCACAGCAGAATTACAAGGCGCATTATGCGGCTTATTATGCTTGAATTCTGAGGCAAGCCGCACAGAGTGGCACAAAAGTTTGTTTGAGGACTTTAATCCCGATGAAGATGAAGTGCTAGATTTAACGGCTTTGTTCGATGACACAATCCAAGCTTTAAATAGTCTAGACTTTAATCTTCAACTTGAATTGCCAGATGATGATGCACCGATAGCATCTCGCATTTTAGCGATGGTTAATTGGTGTCATGGGCTGATTTACGGTTTAGGTACTTCAGGCCTAACAGATGACACTGAGTTATCCGAAGACAGTAAAGAATATATTAGTGATGTTATTAATATTAGCCAGATTGATGTAGAAGCAACCGACGAAAGTGACACAGATGCCAATTTTGAAGAATTAGTCGAATATTTACGTATGGGCTTGTTTCTTCTTTATGGCGAATTACAGCCTATTGACCCTACTGATGCCCAAACTGAACACTAAGAATTACCCATGAATAAAAAAGAATTTAGCACGCGCCGCCAACGATTGATCGAGATTATGGGGGAAAATAGTATTGCTGTTTTGCCCAATTCCACGGTTAAAAATCGCAATCGTGATGTTGATCATATCTATCGAGGTGATAGTAACTTTCACTACTTAAGTGGTTTTGATGAGCCAGAGTCGGTAATTGTTATTGTGCCTGGTCGACCGCATGGTGAATATCTCTTGTTTTGTCGTGAACGTGATCTAGCAAAAGAAATTTGGGATGGTTATAGAGCTGGACAAGAAGG
>CAJXPP010000032.1 GCA_913058195.1 uncultured Gammaproteobacteria bacterium
CATGCCTAGTCTCGTGGGCTCGGAGATGTGTATAAGAGACAGGTTTATAATAGTTCATCTATTAATTTCTCATTTTGGTGGCAAATGACTTCGTCAGATGAAATAGTGCTGAATATTTCTATTAAGCAACAGCAATGCGAGTTAATCGTTACTGGGCAGAGTGTATTTAAAGCCCATGTATCAACGGCTTTAAACGGTGCTGGCGAAAAAAAAAATAGTGGTTGCACACCGACAGGTTTACATACTATTCGTGCTTGTATCGGTGCTAAGCAGCCTGAAAATACGGTATTTGTTGGTCGCAGGCCTACAGGTGAAATATACACAGCTGAACTAGGCAGACAATTTCCTAAGCGTGATTGGATTCTGACTCGCATTATATGGCTTAGTGGGCTGGAATTGGGCAAAAATCGTTTGGCAAATGTTGATACAATGCAACGTTATATTTACCTCCATGGTTGTCCCGACAGTTTGCCGATGGGCAAGCCGTTATCTCATGGTTGTATTCGCATGCATAATAAGGATTTATTAGCTCTATTTGCTCTGGTTTCACCAGGCACTCGAGTGATGATCCATGAATAAGGTGATGGTTTATGACGTTAGGCCCATTAATGGTCGATTTAGTTGGCTTGGCGCTATCTGAAGTAGAACAAGAAGTGTTACAGCATCCACTGGTGGGTGGTGTCATTTTGTTTAGCCGTAACTACGAGTCTCCTGAGCAAGTTGCTGCTTTGACTAAGAGTATTCGAGCATTACGCGAACCGCATTTGATTATATCTGTTGATCATGAAGGTGGACGAGTTCAGCGTTTTAGAAAAGGCTTTACACGATTACCGCCTATCGGCGCATTGGGACAGCATTATATGCAGCATCCTAAGCAGACGCTTGAGCGTGCCGAACAATCGGGTTGGTTAATGGCTGCAGAATTACGGTCTGTGGGTGTCGATTTTAGTTTTGCTCCTGTATTAGATCTTGATTATGGTGTGAGTGACATTATTGGTGATCGTTCATTCCATCGTGATCCTCAAGCCGTTGCTAGCATGGCTCATGCTTATATTCAGGGCATGAAGCGTGCTTGGATGCCTGCTGTAGGAAAGCACTTCCCAGGACATGGCGCTGTTGAAGTCGATTCTCATTTAGGATTGCCAATTGATGAGCGTCATTTTGAAGATATGTGGCAAGCAGATATGTTGCCATTTAGACAGTTATGCCAATCTGAGTTAGCGGGTGTGATGCCAGCACATATTGTTTATGAAAAAAGTGACTCTTTGCCTGCTGGGTTTTCACCTTTTTGGATTAAAGAAATATTGCGTGATCGCTTAGGTTTCCAAGGTGCAGTGTTAAGTGATGATTTAAGTATGGAAGGGGCGGCGATTATTGGTGACCCTCTTGCTCGTGCTGAGGCTGCTTTAGATGCGGGTTGTGACATGGTGTTGGTTTGTAATAAGCCAGAAAGTGCCATACAAGTGATTGATGGTTTGAGAATGAAAGCGGATCCTTTACGTCATATGCGTTTGGTTAGGTTGCATGGACGCCATGGGTTTGAACGAGATGAATTGCTTGCAAGTCAGCAGTGGAAAAACGCCGTAAATACTGTGTTGAGTTATGCACCTGACCCAGAGTTGGAGTTAAATCTAAAATGAATAGAGTGATAAAGACTGTAATTTTCGCATTCAGTTTATTGTTTTATATGGCTGCTGCCAATGCTGGTGGCGCTATGACCACAATGAATGCAGGAGCAGTGATGATGGGTGCTGTGCCTGTGATCAATGCTGTTAACGAGCAACAGCAGAAATTACCTGAGGCATTAAGTAACCCTCGCAGAACGATGGAGACATTTGTTACAGCGATTTATGCACTTAAATCAGGTCAGAAAGAGAATAATACGGAGTTAAAAAACCAAGTTATTTCGACATTCGATTTAAGTGATATTAGCTCTCTTATTCGACGCAATAAAGGGATTGAGTTAGCGCACATTTTGTCTTCTGTTATGGAGAGAACTAAAGAGATTAACTTGGATAGTATTCCTGTTAATCCTATTAGTGGTCAATATGTCTACGGTCGCTATTCACAGGGCCAAGTTGACATTGTTTTACTAGAAGATGGCCGATGGTTATTTAGCCAGCAAACGATTAAGGCCTTACCTGCAATTTTAGAAGGTTTAATAGCATCTTCTTCCAGCGATGAAGCATTAGATCCTCAAATTGATTTGCCACTTACTATTCGGATTGAATCTCGTATCCCCAGCTTTCTAAGAGGTAGTTTTTTACTGGAATACTGGCAATGGCTGGGTATTTTTATCTTTATTGTCGTTGGCTCTGCAGCAGATAAGTTCTTAGCATGGTTTTTAGAAAGAAGAGTTATTAGGCTAAAGAAAAAGTATCAGAATTATCAGGATGTTGAAGATGATGTTTTAAGACCATTAGGTCTAATGGCAATGGCATTTATTTGGTGGTTTGGTATTGCTTTGTTGAACTTGCCTGATACTGCTTTAGTGATTTTATCGGTTTCAGTCAAATTAATAGTGGCGATTTCGACTATTTGGAGTGTATTTAGATTAATTGATATTGTGCATGTCATTTTAGTCAGAAAGGCACATAAAACAGCCAGTCGCTATGATGATGTTTTAGTGCCGATGATCACTAAAAGCATGAAAGTGTTTGCAATGGTGGTTATCGTTATTACCGCTGCAGATAACTTCAATGTTGACATTACTAGTTTATTAACAGGCTTAGGTATTGGTGGTATTGCTTTTGCCTTAGCCGCGAAAGATTTATTGGGTAACTTCTTTGGTTCATTAACCGTGGTGTTAGATCAACCTTTTCAAATCGGTGATTGGGTGATTATTGGTGATATTGAAGGTTCGATTGAACAAGTTGGTTTCAGAAGTACAAGAATAAGAACATTTTATAACTCGCTGATCACGATGCCGAATGCGATGTTAACGACTTCTAAAATAGATAATATGGGCGCGCGACGTTATCGTAGAATGAAGTCAATGTTAAATGTAACTTATGATACGTCCCCTGAAAAAATTGATGCATTTTGTGAAGGAATTCGGTCGTTAATTCAACTTCATCCCTATATGCGTAAAGATTATTATCAAGTCTATTTCAATGAATATGGCCCTGCATCATTAAATATATTGCTTTATGTTTTTTGGGAAACACCTGATTGGAATACAGAGTTACGTGAACGACACCGTTTTCTATTAGATATTTTACGGTTAGCAAAACAGCTAAATGTTGAATTTGCCTTCCCGACACAAACGCTTCACTTGAAACAAGACAGCCCTGAAATGCCTGCGAATATGAATGCACAGGTATTTCAAACTGAGATGACGGAGCAGGATGCATTTGAAATGGGACGAAAAGAAGCAACCGCAATTGTTGATGGCACATTAGGCCAAGGCGTTAAACCTGATCCTGTACGCTTTCCTTAACCCTTATAGTGAGCCAATAAGTAACTATGACATCTGAGTTTGTCCATTTACATTTACATTCTGAATATTCATTAGTTGATGGTGTAGTCCGTGTTAAACCATTAATTAAAGCTATTGCAGATGCAGGCATGCCTGCGATTGCTGTAACCGATCAACATAATTTATTTGCTGCGGTTAAAGTGTATAAGGCAGCTCAGCAAGCAGGAATTAAACCTATTCTAGCTGCTGATTTACGCTTGCGTGATGTTAGTGATAGCAAGAAAAGTAGTCGTTTTGTATTGTTATGTCAGAATACCGAGGGTTATTTAAACCTGTCGCGGCTATTGTCTCGCGCTTATATTGAAGGACAGCACCTTGGCGTGCCGATGTTAGAGCTTGAATGGCTCGATGGTGCTACTGATGGCTTGATATGCTTGGCTGGTGGACGAGAAGGAATTTTAGGTAAAGGCTTACTTAATAAGCTGACTGATGAAGTAGAGCAGATTACGCGTCATTGGCAAAGCTTATTCCCTGATCGCTTTTATTTGGAGTTGATTCGGACAGGGCGGCCCGATGAAGAGCGTTATATTTCAGCTGCGTTAGACCTTGCTGTAAGTCATAACTTGCCGGTTGTGGCAACTAATGACGTGCGCTTTTTACAATCTGATCACTTTGAAGCACATGAAGCGAAGGTGTGTGTTAATGAAGGTCGCTTATTGGATGATCCTAGGAGACCACGTAATTATTCTGACCAACAGTATTTAAAAACGCCAGAAGAGATGATCGCTTTATTTAGTGATATTCCTGAGGCGATTGAGAATACAATTGAAATTGCTAAACGTTGCAATGCTCAACTGACTTTGGGCGAGCATTATTTGCCTGACTTCCCTGTGCCTGAAGGCATGACCATTGGTGAGTTTTTCACCCAAGAGTCCTATGAAGGTTTAGAAGAACGGTTACCGGTTTTATTTCCAGACCCTGATGTATTAGCTGAAAACCGTAAAGACTATGAAGACCGTTTACAAATTGAATTAGACGTTATCAATGAAATGGGTTTTCCGGGCTATTTTTTAATCGTTGCCGATTTCATTAAATGGTCTAAAAATAATGAAGTGCCTGTTGGGCCTGGTCGTGGTTCGGGTGCGGGTTCACTAGTGGCTTATTCCTTAAAAATTACTGATATTGATCCACTGCAATATGATTTGCTGTTTGAACGGTTTTTGAATCCTGAACGGGTATCATTACCCGATTTTGATATCGATTTCTGTATGGAAGGCCGTGATCGTGTTATTGAATATGTATCGCAACATTATGGCCGTGATCATGTGTCGCAGATCATTACCTTCGGCACAATGGCGGCAAAAGCGGTATTACGAGATGTGGGCCGTGTATTAGGTTTTCCGTATGGTCTGGTTGATGGTTTGGCGAAATTAGTGCCATTTGAAATCAAAATGACTTTAATCAAGGCATTAGAGCAAGAGCCATTGCTGCAAGAGCGTTACGATAAAGAAGAGGACGTTAAAACCTTAATTGATCTTGCTTTGCAGTTAGAAGGTTTAACGCGAAATGTTGGTAAACATGCTGGTGGTGTTGTTATTGCGCCCAAAGCCTTAACGGAATATACACCAGTCTATTGTGAGAGTAACGGCGCGAGCTTAGTGTCACAATACGATAAAGATGATGTTGAAGAAGTTGGGCTGGTTAAATTCGATTTCTTGGGTTTAAAAACCTTAACGGTTATTGATTGGGCCGTTAAAAATGTCAAAAAAATGCTGTCGCCTAAAGAGGCAGATAAGATTGATATCACCAAAATCCCACTTGATGATGTAGAAAGCTACAAGCTATTAAAACGGGCTGAAACTACTGCGGTATTCCAGCTGGAATCGCGTGGTATGAAAGAGTTAATTAAGCGCTTACAACCCGATACCTTTGAAGATATTGTTGCCTTGGTGGCCTTGTTCCGACCTGGACCACTTCAATCAGGAATGGTAGATGACTTTGTTAACCGTAAACATGGTCGCGCTAAAGTGGATTATCCGCACCCTGATCTTGAGCCAGTATTAAAACCAACTTACGGTGTAATCGTATATCAAGAACAAGTTATGCAGATTGCTCAGGTGTTAGCGGGATATAGCTTGGGTGGCGCTGACATGTTGCGTCGCGCGATGGGTAAGAAAAAACCCGAAGAAATGGCTAAGCAACGCGAATTGTTTTTAGAGGGTGCTAAGAACCGCGATATTGATGAAAAGACCGCAGGCCCTATCTTTGATTTGATGGAGAAATTTGCTGAGTACGGCTTTAATAAATCACATTCGGCAGCTTATGCTTTAGTTGCATATCAAACTGCATGGCTTAAAGCACATTATCCTGCTGCGTTTATGGCTGCGGTATTATCTGCTGATATGGACAATACCGATAAGGTTGTTGGTTTGATTGATGATTGTCGAGACCTGGGTTTAGAAGTCTTGCCACCGGATGTAAATAACAGCAAAATTCAGTTTACTGTTGCCGATGAAAAATCGATTCGTTATGGACTGGGTGCCATTAAGGGTGTTGGTGAGGCGGCATTAGCCGGAATAGTCGGTGAGCGTGAACAAGGCAGAGCTTTTTCGAGCCTCTATGATTTCTGTCAGCGTGTTGATATGAAAAAAGTCAATAAACGGGTGATGGACTCCTTAGTTAAAGCTGGTGCACTGGATTCCTTAGGCGGCCACCGAGCTAGTCTGGAAGCGAGCTTGACCAAGGCACTTCATATAGCTGATCAACACCGTAAAAATAGTGACACGGGTCAGAATGATATGTTTGGCCTAATGACTGTGGATGAAGACGTACATGAAGAAGAGCCTTTAGTTGAGGTTACTGAGTGGTCTGAGGAGCATTTACTTATTGCTGAAAAGCAAACATTAGGTTTGTATTTAAGTGGTCATCCAATTGATCGCTATGCTGATGAGTTAGCGAAGTTTATTCCAAAAAGAATTAGTGAGTTAGATGCACCTGAAGCTAAGGGATATCAGCGTAATGAGATTCCTGTTATTACAGCAGGTTTAATTGTAGCCATTCGCACAATGAAAAGTAAAAATGGTGGCCGAATGGCATTCATTACGCTGGATGACCAAACTGCCCGATTAGAAGTGCGTATTTTTGCTGAAGCATTTGAACATTACCAATCATTAATACAGCCGGATAAATTAGTAGTTATCCAAGGGAAAATTGGCCAAGATAATTTTAGCGGTGGCTTAGCTGCGACTGCAGATACTGTTTATGATATATCTAGAGCACGAGAGATGTGTGGAAAAGCACTTGTGCTTAGTGTTGTTAATGATTCAGGTTCTCAGGAGTGGATCGCGTCGTTACAACACGCTATTTCACCATGGAAAGAGGGGCTTATACCTTTAGAAATCTCCTATAAAAACAACCATGCTAAAACACTGATTAGATTGGGTGATGATTGGAATATTAAACCTTCTGATACATTGTTAGAGGAATTATTAGCGCTACCTGCGGTAGATGCTGTTAATATGAAATACAACGGTTAAATTTGAGGGTTTAATGTGTTGAGTAATGAAGGTGAAAACTCTAAAAAAGGTAAGGTTGAACTTTTTTCAGGCGATCTTTATGATGAAGGTAATGCCTCAGCGAAGGCAAGTTCTTCAGCGGTACATTCCTCTTTATCTGGGCCAGAGTTAGCCGAATATTTTGGTCTACCTTTCGTAGCTCTAAAAGACTATAAATTTACTGAGTCTGTTTTAAATGTAATTCCAGCAGAGTTTGCTCGGCAACATTGCATTATTCCTCTATCTATTCGTGAATCTAGGTTATCAGTTGCAATGGCTGATCCTCATCAGCAAGACATTTATCAATCAATTTGTTTTATAACTGGAATGAGTGTTGATATTTCAGTGGCTAGCGTGAAGGATGTGGAGTGGGCAGTTCAACAGCATTATGGTTTACAAGATGATGAGTTAGCACTGGAATCTATTGATGACCATCAGGATCATCATAGAGCTGAGCATCAATTAGAACGCTTAGGTAGAGAACAGCCAATAGTACGATTGGTCAACAATATTATTCATGACGCGATTGATCGACAAGCATCCGATATTCACCTTAGACCCCGTGACAAAAACGTAGAACTGATCTACCGAATTGATGGTTCTCTTACTACCATACGCTTTATCAGTAAGTCTTTATTACCCGCCGTTGTGAGCCGAATTAAGATTCTTGGCGGGATGAATATTGCTGAGCGACGCATGCCACAAGATGGACGAAGTTGTGTACGAACAGAAGGAAATGTTGTCGACTTACGTATATCAATTATGCCTACAGTAGAAGGGGAAAGTGTTGTTATCCGCTTGTTGAACTCTAAAGTGGGACTTAAATCTATTGCAGACTTGGGTTTTAATCAAAAAGATGAAGATATATTTAGAGATTTATTACATAAAAGTAATGGCATTTTTTTGGTTACAGGCCCAACAGGCTCAGGTAAGTCTACATCGCTTTATGCTGCGATAGATGAGGTTAGACAACAAAATGTTAATATTATTACTGTTGAAGATCCTGTTGAATATCATATGGATGGTATTGAACAGATCCAGATTAATCATCAGACAGGTTATACCTTTGCACGCGCTTTAAGAAATATTCTTCGACATGATCCCGATGTTATTTTGGTGGGAGAAATTCGCGATGAAGAAACGGCCAAAATTGCAGTAGAAAGTGCATTAACGGGTCATTTAGTACTTAGTACCTTGCATACCAATAATGCTGGCGGGGGCATCACGCGTTTGTTAGAAATGGGGGTTCAACCCTATCTATTGAACAGCTGTTTATTGGGTGTATTAGCTCAGCGATTAGTGAAAAAGAATTGTCCACATTGTTTAAAAATTGAGAATGTGGATTCATTAGTAAGAAAGTCATTAAAGATAGCCCCTAGTGAAGTTTTTTACTGTGGTAAAGGTTGTGAAAAATGTGGTCAGACTGGTATTAATGGGCGTATAGCCGTTTATGAATTATTACGAGTTGATAATGATATGAAGTCTTTGATTAAAGAAAATGTTTCAATGACTGATATAGAAAATTACGCTATCAAGGCCGGAATGGTGTCACTAACAGATGATGCGTTGCAACGCGCACGTAATAAAGAAATTTCACTCGCAGAAGTCTATCGTATAAGATTAGATTAAATAATATAAATTACCAATTTAAAAGGTTATAAATAGTGGACGTTAATCCTTATTTAAAATTAATGGCAGACAAAAAAGCCTCTGATTTATTTTTTTGTACAGGTACAGAGCCCCATATAAAAATTGAGGGTAATATTCGACCTGTTGGAACTCAAAAATTAGAGCCTGGTGATGTAGAAACCATGGCTCGAAAAATGATGAATGAAGATCAGCATCAAAGCTTTGTGGATACACTAGAAAGCAACTTTGCTATACCGCTTAAGAATATTGGACGTTTTCGAGTTAATATTTTTCGCCAACGCGGTGAAGTGTCTATTGTTATCCGATATATTCAAAGTGATATTCCACATCTAGACCAAATTAATCTGCCAGCTGCCTTAGAAAATATCATTATGGAAAAGCGGGGTTTGATTCTTGTTGTAGGGGCAACGGGGTCAGGTAAATCAACTACTTTAGCGGCGATGATTGGCTATAGAAACCGTAATTCTGTATCTCATATTTTGACGATTGAAGATCCGCTCGAATTTATTCATCATCACGAAAAATCGATTGTTCAACAGCGTGAAGTTGGCATTGATACTCTCTCGTACGAAAATGCATTAAAAAATGCCCTACGTGAAGCCCCCGATGTTATTTTGATTGGTGAAATTCGTGATATGGAAACCATGAAGCACGCTATTAATTATGCTGAAACCGGCCATTTATGTTTAGCTACATTACATGCCAATAATGCTAATCAGGCCTTAGACCGAATTTTAAATTTTTTCCCTGAAGTCGCTCATCGCCAATTATTAACTGATTTATCGTTGAACTTACGTTCTATTGTATCTCAGCGTTTGGTTCGAACTGTAGACAGTAAACTTACTCCTGCTGTTGAAGTCATGTTGAACTCACCTTATATAGCAGAATTAATAACTAAAGGTGATATTAGCGGTATTAAAGATGCAATGAAGGAAAGTGCCGAGGAAGGTACGATAACCTTTGATCAGGCCTTGCTAACCTTATACCGTAATGGGAAAATCACATTAGAAGTAGCAATATATAATGCTGACTCAAAAAATGATCTTAGTCTTGCTATACGTATGGGTAGTGACGATGATTCTGATGCAGGGGATGATGATTCTGAATTGATTTTAGGATAAGTATTTTGTAAATTTTGTCTGGTACATAAAGTTAAGGCAACGTGTATAATTCACACCAAATTTGAATGTAAGGTAACAATAATGAAATTAAATTTCCTAGATTATGAGCAACCTATTGCTGAATTAGAGGCAAAAATTGACGAGTTGCGTTATATGAGTAATGACAGTGATTTAAATATCACTGAGGAAATTCAAAAGTTACAAGATAAAAGTGTTTCTTTAACAGAATCGATCTTTTCTGATTTAACGCCATGGCAAACGACCCAAATGGCGCGCCATCCTCAACGACCTTACACGCTAGATTATATTGAACGTATTATTACTGATTTTGAAGAACTACATGGTGATCGAACCTATGCGGATGATGCTGCACTGATCACTGGTATTGGCCGTCTAAATGATCGTTCTGTGGTGGTCATCGGTCATCAAAAGGGACGTGATACAAAAGAAAAAGTAGCACGTAATTTTGGTATGCCGCGACCAGAAGGTTACCGTAAAGCATTACGTATTATGAAAATGGCTGAACGTTTTGGTATGCCTGTGGTGACATTTATTGACACGCCTGGTGCTTATCCAGGTATTGGTGCTGAGGAGCGTGGACAAAGTGAAGCTATTGCACGTAACTTATTTGAAATGTCACAGCTTAAAACACCCATTATTAGCACCGTTATTGGTGAAGGTGGTTCTGGTGGCGCATTAGCAATTGGTGTGGGTGATCATCTGATGATGTTGGAATACAGTGTTTATTCAGTTATTTCTCCTGAGGGTTGTGCTTCTATTTTGTGGAAAAGTGCTGAAAAAGCAGCTGAAGCCGCAACAACATTGGGTATTACATCGGAAAGACTGCACAGTTTGGGTTTAGTTGATCAAGTGATCAAAGAACCTTTAGGTGGTGCTCATCGTGATTTGGATGATACGGCTGAACGCGTAAAAGATGCGATTGAAGTTAAATTACGAGAATTAGAATCATTATCAACCGATGATTTAGTGGCCCAGCGCCAACAACGCTTATTGAGTTATGGAGAGTTTGAGGGCTAATTAATCCTTCAAATTAACTTGTGCTAAGTTCAGATGAAATAATTCGGTCGATAGCTGATAAGGCTTCGGGGAAAAGAGTTTGGCTTGCCTATAGTGGCGGTGTTGATTCACATGTCTTATTGCATCTTTTAGCAACGATAGGTAGTGCTAATTTAAGCTCTATCCATGCTATTCATATTGACCATGGTTTACAGTCCCAGTCCCTGCAATGGTCACAACATTGTGCTGCTATTGCCGCTGAGTTAGAAGTAGACTTTGTTTCAGTCAAAGTGACTGTTGAGAATATTGAACATCTAGGAATGGAAGCGGCTGCTAGAGTGGCTCGATATCGTGCTTTAGAACAAAATTTAACAGAAAATGACGTTTTGCTCACGGCACAACACCGAGAAGATCAAGCCGAAACTTTATTACTGCAATTATTACGAGGTGCTGGACCGAAGGGCTTAGCAGCAATGGCCGCTGATTTTCAATTAGGTAAGGTTGATGTTTTCAGGCCATTATTAACCGTATCTCAGAATGATATTCTAGATTACGCTCATCATCATGAATTGAGTTGGGTTGAAGACCCTAGTAATGCGGATACACATTGGAACCGAAATTATTTACGACATACGCTTTGGCCTAGCCTTGTTGAACGTTGGCCCAGCGCTGCAAAGACCTTGAGTCGTAGTGCAGAACATTGTGCAGAGGCAAGCTCCTTATTAGATGATTTAGCCAAGTTAGACTTGCAAGCTTTGGCAGTAGGACCCTCTACAAATTCATTGCCTATTGATCAGCTACTGAGTTTATCATCAGCTAGACGTAATAATTTATTACGCTTTTTTATTAATTTAAAGCAGTTTTCAGCGCCATCTACAGTTAATTTACAGCGAATTGTCAATGAGGTGTGTTTAGCCAAACAGGATAGTGCGCCCATTGTCAGTTGGACTGGCATTGAAGTCCGCCGCTATCAAAACCAACTTTATTTTATGGAGCCGGTTGTTAAACCTGATAGCAAGCAGTTGATTACTATTTCTGACACTACTGATATTGACTTAGGGCAAGGCTGTACTCTCGAATGGCAACCATGTGTCGGAAAAGGTATTAAAGCATCACTGATAACAGATAGATTATCACTTCGCTTTCGTCAGGGTGGTGAACGTATAAAACCGCAAGGCAGCATACATCACCGAACTGTAAAACACTTATTTCAACAATGGGGTATTCCTCCATGGCAGAGAGAACGAATTCCGCTGATTTTCAGTAACGATGACTTGATTGCGATAACAGATTATTGTGTGAGCGATTTTGCAAGTGCCATGGATGACAAACAAGGCTATTTTCCCGTAATAAAATTGCTTGATTGACCAGATTTTCATTGAGAGAAATGTCCATTTCTGTTACTTTGTATAGCTGATTTGAGTGTCGCCATTCCGGACGCACCATTTAATTAGAATTCTCCTAAAATATGCCTAAATTTATATTCGTAACTGGTGGTGTTGTCTCTTCCCTAGGTAAAGGGATTGCAGCAGCATCATTAGCAGCCATTCTTGAAGCACGAGGACTAAAAGTCACACTTGTAAAATTGGATCCGTATATAAACGTTGATCCTGGCACAATGAGTCCACTACAACATGGCGAAGTATTTGTCACTGATGATGGTGCTGAGACTGACCTAGATTTAGGTCACTATGAGCGATTCATTAATTCCAAGATGACAAAGTCAAATAATCATACTACTGGGCAAATTTATGAAAATGTTATTCGCAAAGAACGTAGAGGCGAATACTTAGGAAATACAGTACAAGTAATTCCTCATATTACTGACGAAATAAAACGTTGCATCTATGAAGGTGGTGGTAATGCTGATGTCGCTTTAATTGAAATTGGCGGCACAGTAGGTGATATCGAGTCATTACCTTTCCTTGAAACAATTCGTCAAATGGGTACGCTACTAGGTAGAGAAAATGCGATGTTTTTGCATTTAACGCTAGTGCCCTATATCCCATCAGCCGGTGAGATTAAAACTAAGCCAACGCAACATTCAGTTAAAGAATTGCGCACAATTGGTATTCAACCGGATGTATTGCTTTGTCGCATGGATCGCCCATTACCTGAAGCAGAGCGACGTAAAATTTCATTGTTTACCAATGTACCAGAGAAATCAGTTATTACGGCTGTAGACGTTGATAGTATCTATAAGATCCCGTTGGAACTTCATACGCAAGGCTTGGATGAAATTGTTGTTCAACAATTGCAATTAGATGCAAAACCAGCTGATTTAAGTGAATGGCGCCAAGTAGCCGATAATATAGATAATCCTGATGGCCAAGTCGATATTGCTATGGTCGGTAAGTATATGGATTTAACCGAAGCATATAAATCGTTATCTGAATCATTGATTCATGCAGGCATTCATACTCGTACTAAAGTAAAAGTGCATTACGTTGACTCTGAGACCATCGAAAAAGATGGACCGGCATCAATTGCTGATATGGATGCAATCTTAGTGCCTGGTGGCTTTGGAGAACGTGGCGTAGAAGGTATGATTTTGACCGCCCAATATGCGCGTGAAAATAATGTACCCTATCTTGGTATTTGCTTAGGGATGCAAGTTGCAGTAGTTGAATATGCTCGTAATAAAGCGGGTTTAGAGGGTGCTTACAGTACAGAGTTTGATTCTAATACGCCTCACCCTGTTATCGGTTTGATCACTGAGTGGCAAAGAGAAGATGGTAGCGTAGAACAACGTGACCATGATTCTGACTTAGGTGGAACAATGCGACTTGGTGGTTACCGTTGTGTTTTAGATAAGGGCAGTTTAGCCGAAGAAATTTATCTGTCTCTTATACACATCTGACGCTGCCGACGATCTACTCTGTGTAGAT
>CAJXPP010000033.1 GCA_913058195.1 uncultured Gammaproteobacteria bacterium
ACACAGAGTAGATCGTCGGCAGCGTCAGATGTGTATAAGAGACAGTATCAATACAGTCGACTGGGCAAGGGGGTAGGCAAAGTTCACAACCAGTACATTCATCGGATATCACGGTATGCATCTGTTTAGCAGCACCTAAAATTGCATCAACAGGACAGGCTTGAATACATAATGTGCAACCGATACAGCGATCTTCATCAATAATTGCCAATGTTTTTGGTTTTTCAATACCGCACTCATCATCAAGTGGTTTGACTTCAACTTCTAATAAATCAGCGAGCGCCTGAATCGTGGCTTCACCACCTGGCGGGCAACGGTTGATATCTACTTCACCGGCAGCAATGGCTTCAGCATAGGGGCGACAGCCTGCAAAGCTACATTGTCCACATTGAGTTTGCGGTAGTATTTTATCAATCTGATCGGCAATAGGATCGCCATCAACTTTAAATTTGATTGAGGCATAGCCTAAGAGTAGACCAAAAATTAACGCTAATAGCGTTATAGCTAGAATTGCAGTCAACATGTTATTTCACCAAGCCTGCAAATCCCATAAATGCCATAGACATTAAACCTGCTGTGATCAATGCAATTGCTGCTCCCTGAAAGGGTGCTGGAACATCGGCAACATCAATGCGCTCACGCATTGCTGCAAAGATAACTAAAACCATAGAAAAACCAATAGCTGCGCCGAAACCATATAGGGCAGATTCTAAGAAACCATGACCTTCTTGTACATTCAATAGTGCAACACCCAATACGGCACAGTTGGTCGTAATTAAAGGCAAAAATATCCCTAGAACTTGGTAAAGAAGAGGGCTTGTTTTATGAACAACCAATTCAGTGAATTGCACGACAACAGCAATAACAAAAATAAAACTGATGGTACGCAAAAACTCAATGCCGAGTGGAATCAGCAAAAACTCATTGATTAAATAACTACAAATAGAGGATAAAGTAAGCACGAAGGTAGTTGCTAAACCCATTCCCATAGCGGTTTCTAATTTGCGAGAAACACCCATAAAAGGACATAGCCCTAAAAATTTAACTAGGACAATATTGTTTACGAGGATGGTGCTAATTAATATGAGGGCATACTCTGCCATATAATAACCTACTGATTTAATCAGGATTTAACTGTAACGTCGATAGAATAACGGCACAGGTGAGTTTTAATAACTAGGTAGTATACCGTATTGAGCTATATTTCGAAATGGTATAGCTCTATATTAATTCTTTTCAATTAACGACTTATAGCTGTTTAATGAAAATTGTTATAGTGAACGGCGTTGTCGAACAGCTGCAGCGAGCTCTTTCAATAACACTTCACTATTTTCCCAGGCCATGCAGGCATCGGTAATACTTTGTCCGTAGATTAGCTCTTTACCTTCTTCACAACTCTGCCTACCTGCAACAAGGTTGCTTTCTAGCATCATACCCATAATACGTTTTTCGCCATTAGCGATTTGAGCAGCGACATCACGGCAAACTGTTTCTTGTTGAATATGGCTTTTACCGCTATTGGCATGGCTACAATCGACCATGAATAATGGCTTTTGTCCTGTACGGCCAATTGTTTCAGCAGTTTTTTGAATACTTGCAGCATCGTAGTTTGGCGTCTTACCGCCACGTAAAATAACGTGACAATCAGGATTACCAGTGGTTGAGAAAATTGCAGAATGACCTGCTTTAGTTAGTGACATAAAGTGATGTGGTTTAGATGCAGACATACAAGCATCTACAGCAATTTGTAAACCACCATCAGTCGCATTCTTAAAGCCGATAGGACATGAAAGCCCAGAAGCTAATTCTCGATGAGCTTGGCTTTCTGTTGTGCGGGCACCAATTGCACCCCATGAAATCAAGTCAGCGATATATTGAGGGCTGATTAAATCTAAATATTCACTGCCAGCAGGAACGCCCATTTCAGCTAAATCAAGTAATAACTTACGAGCAAAATGCAGGCCTTCATTTATTTTAAAGCTGCCATCAAGATAAGGGTCATTAATAAGACCTTTCCAACCAATCACCGAACGTGGTTTTTCAAAATAGACGCGCATGATGATATGAAGGTCATCTTTTAATTCTGTAATCAGTGGTTTGAGGCGACTTGCATAGTCACGAGCGGCATCAGGGTCATGAATGGAGCAGGGGCCGACAATAACAACAAGGCGATCATCATCACCATGGACAATTTTTTGAGTTAGGTTTCGGGCATTAAATACCGTTTCAGAAGCGTGATTGGTGATGGGTAGCTCTTGATGCAACTCAGCAGGAGGGAGCACTTCCTGCATGCCTGAGATACGTAAATCATCTGTGCTGTAAAGCATGAAACTTTATACTCTTATAAGGTTAATCCGGATAGAAAACTATCCGGAATAAAATAATCTTGAATTTTGGTAGTGGTTTTAGTGTACTGAAGTGAATAAGTCAGCATTCAACCATAAGTGAACCCAAATACTTGCAGCGTAGCCTAAAGCAATTGCCCAAATCCATTTCAAATGAGCGAAGAAAGTGTAAATTCCACGAGCTTGCCCCATTACTGCAACACCAGCAGCAGAACCAATAGATAACAATGAGCCACCTACACCCGCTGTTAATGTTACTAGTAACCATTGACCATGGTCCATATCTGGCATCATTGAAAGTACAGCAAACATTACCGGGATATTATCAATAATGGCAGATAAAATACCCACCAGAATATTGGCGTTAGTAGGGCCTAAATCGCCGTACATCAATTCTGAGCCGACAGTTAGGTAGCCGATGGTACCCAAGCCACCCACACAAAGAATAATGCCGTAGAAGAACATTAAGGTATCCCACTCGGCACGTTCTAATTGTTTAAAGATATTAAATGGCGCTTGTGCTGCTTCAGCACCTTCTACAGTCAAAGCGGACTCTTCTAAAGAAACTTCTGAAAGTCGTTTATCACGCATTTTTATTGAATAGCCATATAGTTTTAAGAAGCCTAAACCGGTCATCATGCCTATTACTGGTGGTATATGTAAGAAGTTATGCGCACAGACGGCCATTGTGATAGTTACTAAAAATAGGCCAACAACTACAAGCGCTCCTGACTTCATGGTGGCCGTTTCATTTAAAGCTTCAGGTTGTTCATTAGGAACAGCTAGAGACATAATGAAAGCAGGAATAATCCAGTTCACAACAGAAGGGACAAATAATACGAAGAATTCATGAAATTCGACGACGCCTTTTTGCCAAACCATTAGGGTTGTAATATCACCAAATGGACTGAATGCACCACCTGCATTGGCGGCAACAACGATATTGATACAGGCTAAGGCTACGAATTTATGATTGTCTCCACCCACAGCCATGGCAACAGTCGCCATGAGTAGTGCCGTTGTTAAGTTATCGGCAATAGGTGAAATAAAGAACGCTAGTACACCCGTCAACCAGAAAATGGTTCGAAGTGAAAAGCCTTGGTTTACTAACCAGCTACGTAAGGCATCAAATACACCACGCTCACCCATAGTGTTTATATAGGTCATAGCAGCTAGTAAGAATAGTAGTAATTCTGCATATTCAAGTAGATTGTGACGAATCATAACCTCTGCAGTGTGGTGGAAAGCAGTGTCTGCTTGGCCTGCATAGATAAAAGCAATCAGTGCCCAGATAATACCTGCGGCAACCATTACTGGTTTTGACTTACGCATATGAATTTCTTCTTCTGCGATAACGAGAGCATAAGCCACAACAAAAAGAACTAGCGCTGTATAACCAACCCAATGGCTTGTTAAGTCCAGCATTGGAACGTCGCCTGATGCGAATGAAATTTGCGGGAAAGCCAGCATTAGTATGCTAAAGCACAATGTGCGTATGATTGAACGGTTAGATTGCAAGTGCTCGAGCATTTGAAAAACCTTATATTATGATTAGGCGATAGAAAACGTTTTTAATGATACATCTCAACTCAACTATGTGAAAGAGGTGACGGGTATTTATTTCATAATGTGTTTGTAAAACCCAGCAGAAGCGTCTTCAACTAAATCAAAAACATGATCAAAACCATTGGCTCCACCGTAATAGGGATCGGGCACATCAGTTTCACTTTGCTCTGGAGCATAATCCAAAAATAAAGCGATTTTATGTTGATACTGCTCTGGGCAAGAATCAATCAGTATATTCAAGTTACTGCTATCCATTGCCAAAATATGGTCAAATTGTTCGAAATCGGAAGGGGCTACTTTTCTTGCACGGATTTTAGATAAATCTACACCACGACTTTGAGCGGTTTGTCGTGAACGGGGATCTGATTGCTCACCAACATGGTAGGCATGTGTACCCGCTGAATCGATATTGAAACGATCTGTTGTGCCCATATCTTTAATATACTTATTGAATACTCCTTCAGCAGTAGGAGAACGGCAGATATTGCCCATGCAGACGAAAAGTACTTTAATTTGGCTCATTATTTTATCTCAGCAAGTAATTGATTAATCATATTCTCAGCTTGGCCTAAATAGCTACCAGCAAATAAATTCAAATGATTAAGAATATGGTAAAGATTATAAAGTGTTTTTCTAGTTTTATAAGCTGGATCGAGAGGGTATTCAGTTTGATAGGCATTGTAAAAGTCCGAGCCAAAACCACCAAATAATTCTGTCATTGCTATATCTGACTCACGATCGCCGTAATAACAAGCCGGATCGAAGATAACGGGATTACCTTGTGAATCAGCAGAAGCATTACCACTCCATAAATCACCATGCAATAAAGAGGGTGATGGTGTGTAGCCATCAAAAAAATAATGAAGTTGTTCTAAAAGCAGAGCGCCTTGGGTTTGCAGATTGCCATTAAAACCATTTTGGCTTGCAAATTCGAGTTGTGGTCCTAGACGATGCTTTTTCCAAAAGGTGGCCCAATCGTGCTCTCGATTATTATATTGCGGTGTGCTACCGATAGTATTATCACTATGCCAGCCAAAAAAGGGCTGTGAATGGCGATGTAATTGAGCTAATTGTGTGCCTAATAACTTAGCAGCACTACCATGCAAGCTACTTAATTCGATATATTCAAGCACAAGGTAACTATGATGCTCAGTGTGGCCATTGCAGATGATCTCAGGAATACGAACGCAGTCTAAGCCTCTCATTTCGGCAAGCCCTTTGACTTCTGCTTCGAACATACTCACTCGATTAGGCTGGTTTAATTTTATGAAATAAGATTGTTGAGCTGTTTGCACTCGAAAAGCAGTGTTAATAGAACCGCCACTCACAGGGCTAAGCCGATGTTGACTCATATCAATACCAGTGATTAACTCAATTTCACCAATAATCGGCTCAATATTATTCATAATTGATTCTCTGAAAGACTGAAAATAGCATGGTATGCTGACAACAATTATTTGCCAACTATAAATGAGGGTCGACCATGACTAAGCAAACAAGCAATTCAGCTTTAAGTGATAAACAATTGGTGGCGAATTACGCTGCTAGTTTTGTTGAAAATGGTATGGTTGTTGGCCTAGGAACAGGATCAACGGCTAATTATTTTATCGAGCAGCTGGCACGACGAAAGCAACAAGAAGGTTTAGATGTTACTGCAGTAGCAAGTTCTATTGTGAGCACTATTAAGGCACAACAATTAGGTTTATCGCTTGTGGCAATCGAGCATATCAGCCAATTAGATTTATATGTTGATGGTGCCGATGAAATCACAGCTGATATGAGTTTATTAAAAGGCCGTGGTTTTGATCTGGTCAAAGAAAAGTTATTAGCCAAAGCAAGTGATAAATTCTATGTGATGGCAGAGCAAGCAAAGTGTGTGAGTCGTATTGGCGAGAAATACCCAATTCCTGTTGAAGTGGCGCCTTTCTCTTGGCAGATGGTCTTACGAAGTCTTGAGCAGATTGGCGGTGAGGGTGGCTTACGGCCAAATAACAATGGCGATGGCTTAGCTATTACGACTCATGGCAGTTTAGTATTGGATATGACTTTTGATAAATCACTGGATGCGAATGAATTGAATGCGCAATTAAATAATATTCCAGGGATAGTTGAGCATGGTATTTTTTATCAGTTAGCGACTGATGTTTTTATTGCGAATCACGGTGTTATTGAGCACCGTGATTCGTAATAATGTGACCTTATATTTGATCCAATAATGTTTCAGCTTTAGATACGCCAAATTCACCAGAACCTTCAACGCCAAGGTAACTGACGATACCGTCATCAATTAACATGCCGAAGCGGAAACAACGCATGCCCATGCCGCCGCCAGTTAAATCGCGATCTAAGCCTAATGCTTTGGTATATTCAGCACTGCCATCAGCCATCATGCGAACTTTTCCCGCAACATTATTCTGTTTGCCCCAAGCCGCCATTACAAAAGCATCATTTACAGAAAGACACCAAATCTCATCAGCACCAGCAGCCTTAATTTGGTCGGCATATTCAACATAGCCTGGTAAATGCTGTGCTGAACAGAGTGGTGTAAATGCACCAGGAACACCAAATAAAACAATTTTTTTACCCTGAGCTAATTCGGCAACATCAACGGCTTGCGGATTAGTTGGGCAGCCATTTTCAGGGTCAAACTCATTACATTCAGTTAATTTTCCAGCAGGTAAACGTTGTCCAACTTCAATAGTCATAATAAGTCCTTAATATTTAGGGTGAAGAATTCTTACTCTATCAAGCATATGCTAAATAAACGCAGATAAAAACACTTAAATTTACAGGGCTTTATAGTAGTGGAGTTGGCTGCATTAAATGGTTATGATGCTTCCACTATCTACATTATTAATGGAGTAACACAATGACAAATCAATCTGTAGTGCATTGGGGTATTTTGGGTGCTGCACGAGTGAATGAGCGCCTATTACCTGCGATTGTGAATTCGAGCAATGCTAAATTAGTAGCCATTGCCAGCCGACGCCCCAATGCTGCTGCTGAAACGTTAGCGAAATATGCACCACAGCTGACAGATGTGTTGACCTTAGATAATCCTGAAGCCTTATTAACAAACCCAGATATTGATGCTGTGTATTTGCCTATGGCGAATGAAGAGCACACCGAATGGGCATTAAGAGCGATTGAGCAGGGTAAACATGTGTTGATTGAAAAGCCAATGACGCTAAAACTAGCAGAGATTGAAGCGATTGAAGCGGCTGCGATTAAACATAATGTAAAAGTGATGGAAGGCTTTATGTATGTGTTCCATCCTCAGCATGATGCTGTGCACCAACTCATTGATTCAGGTGTCATTGGTGAAGTTCGAACAGTGAGAACGTGTTTTTCATTCCCGATGAAGCCAGCACGTTTATATCGAATTAACCGTGATATTGCACATGGTGGTGGTGCGATGTGGGATATTGGTCCTTATGCGATGCATACTGCTCGTAAGTGGTTTGACAGTGAGCCAAAAGCGGTTATCGCCACGGCTAATTTAAATGAAAGCGGTGCTGATGTCAGTTTAAGTGGAATATTAGATTATGGTGAGGGTAAATACGCCCAATTTGATATGAGCTTTGAACGTGCTCGTCGTAGCGAATATGAAATCATCGGCACTTTAGGTGGTATTAAATGCGAAACGGTGTGGAATAACCCTGATGATTTACCTGTCGTAACGTGGTGGACAGATGCTGGCGAACGCCAGCAACTACAGCTAGAAGCTGCCAATCATTTTGATCTGGAAATTGAACACTTTAGTGCTGCGATATTAAATAATACGGCACCAAAACTATCGTTTGCTGATGCCAAAGGAAATTGCCAAGCAATTGAAGCGGCATTGCAATCCGTTTCAAGCGGTATGCGCGTTGAAATGAACTAATTATTCTGATTCGGCAACAGGATCACTAGAATTAAAGTTTTCTGCGAAAGCCGCTAATTTTTCTTGAACAAGATCATAGGTGTTATCAATGTTGCTAGCAACGTCACCATTCAGCACACTTAAGCCCGATAAAATATCTCGCGCTTCAGAAAAACCTTGATCAATACCACCGCCGATAAGGGCAGTAAATTTTGTTAGTGCATCTTGCTCTGATAATTCAGGATGCTGTTGTTGATAGGCACTAAAAAATGCGGTACTTAGTGACACAATACGTTCGGCAGTTGCATCAGGGCTGACATCCAAACCGGAGTCAACGGCTGTTTGAATTGCATTGTCACCCAATGTTCCCTTGAGTGCATCATTAATGCCTTCTAATGCTGTTTTTAAAACCAATGACTGCGGTGAATTAGAGGCACTGACATTAATCGTTGACTCTAAAATAGCGGCATTAAGTTGTTTTTTTGCGTCATTTCTTAGGTGGGCTAAATCAGATACGGTTTGTCCCATTGGCCCATTTGCTTTCTTATCATCACTTTTAGCTAAATCATTCACTTGCTGACTAAATTGCTTGGTTTGGATTTCCATTGTGATCTCCTCATTTTAGAGATGGCTTGTTAGCTTATAACCATGGTAGCGAACAAAGTTACAATAACTTTAGCTATTTACTCATATTTCAATGGGTTTATTTTAATTGCCAGCAATATTTTATGGTGCTGGCAATAGCAAGAAAGCCGTTATTACCAAATATTAAAGTTGAAAATGTATATCGATTTATTTATTGGTTTTGTAAATCAGATGCCATAAAGATTGGATATCAGAACGTATTTCAGTTAAATATAAGGTGATAGCTATTTCTTCTATAGCGGCAAGTAAGCTGATTATTACGGCAAGCTGGAATGGCCACGCTATATCGAATATAAATAGGATGAAAAATGCACTGCCGATGCATAGTACGGCTAGTTTGACCAAGATGGTGTGATAAGCCGTTAAAGCATGGAATTTGATAAAACCAATCAGAACAGGTGTTAGATAACTGGCGATTGCGAGCAGAATAAATAACTTCTCGCGTTCTACAATTTCTGGCCACAACCACCAAATTGATACTGACATGATGGCGTAAATAAGTATATCTGCTGCACTATCGAGTAATGCACCAAATTCACTTTGTTGATTGAGCATTCTTGCTGCCATTCCATCGAGTACATCGGTTAAAAAAGTAAACGCCAATAGCCATAAAAATAGGTCGCTATAGCCATGCCATGCTAGCCAAATTAATGCTGGGGCGAAGACAAAACGAAGACTAGTCAGTAGATTGGCTAAGGTAAGTTTATTTTGGGGTGTTTGTTGTGTCATGAGTGTTGTGAAAACGTGGCGATTAAGGGAGCATGATCTGATAGCTTTTTCCATACCTTATGGCTTGGACGTTCGCATGAGATGGGATCTAAGCCGCGGTAATAAATTCTATCCATAGTGAGCATGGGCATCCAAGCCGGCCATGATTTTGCATAACGATTATGTAAGGTTCGAAATGTTTCTTTTAGATCTAATTGTAGGGCAAAATGCTTTTCTGCTTGGCCAGTCCAATCATTGAAATCACCAGCGACAATGAGCGGGGCATCGTGTGGAACATGTTCGGCAATACGTTTTGATAGCGTATCAAATTGACGTCGACGCTCTATGCCCATTAAGCCTAAGTGAATGCAGATAATGTGAAGGTCTTGGTCAAAGTTAGCCAGTTTGATACTGCCGTGTAATAGGCTGCGGCTGGCCCAAGTAAAAGGTGAAACATTAATGTTTTCCCATTGAACAAAAGGGTATTTGCTTAGCAAGGCATTACCGTGATGTCCGGCAGAGTATTCAACATTTTTGGCATAAGCAATATGCGGCCAATCATCTTGAGCTAAAAATTCAGAATGGGAGCAAACTGGCCAGTTATGATGCGTTTGTTGATGTTTAGTATGTTCACCTTGCATCTCTTGAAGAAATAAAATATCGGCCTTAGTGGTAAGTAAGGCTTCACGGATTTTATGCAAGACAAATCGGCGATTTCCAGCGCTAAAGCCTTTATGAATATTATAGGTAACAATGCGTAATTCGCTTTCTGACATATAATTATATAACCATGATTAATCAGTGCTAATTGCAACAGTAGCATGACTTGTGGACAAAATAAAAGTGTCTAATATCAATGAAATATTTCAGTAAAATACTTGAACTTTGCTAACGTCGCCCCAATGTGCTGGTTTTAGAACAAAACAAGCCTAATGGAGGCATGAATTAATGAGTGTTGATGCACATAAGGAAACGCTAGGTTTCCAAACAGAAGTTTCACAATTGTTGGATCTTATGATCCATTCTTTGTACAGCAACAAAGAAATCTTTATGCGTGAGTTGGTTTCTAATGCAGCGGATGCCTCAGATAAATTGCGCTTTGAAGCTTTATCTGATGATGCACTATATGAAAGTGATGCAGAATTAAAGATTCGTGTTGCTTTTGATAAAGATGCCAAAACAATCACCATTACGGATAACGGCGTTGGTATGAACCGCCAAGAAGTAATTGAAAATATCGGCACGATTGCGAATTCAGGCACTAAAAAATTCTTTGACAAAATGACTGGCGATGAATCAAAAGATTCTCAATTGATTGGTCAGTTTGGTGTTGGTTTTTACTCAGCATTTATTGTTGCTGACAAAGTAACATTAAAATCACGCCGTGCAGGTTTAACCTCAGAACACGGTGTTGAGTGGAGCTCTGAAGGTAAAGGCGACTTCACCATTGAAACAATTGATAAACCAACACGTGGTACAGAAATCATCTTGCATCTTCGTGAAGATCAAGAAGAATTTTTAAACAGCTGGCGTTTACGTAGTTGCATTACTAAATACTCGGATCACATCAACTTACCGATTGTTATGCAAAAAGAAGCGGTGCCTGATGAAGAAGGCAAAATTGATGAGTCTGTGGTTTTAGAAGATGAAACAGTCAACAAAGCAACTGCATTGTGGACATTATCTAAAAACGAAATCAGCGATGAGCAATATCAAGAGTTCTACAAACAAGTATCTCACGACTTTCAGGAGCCATTAATATGGAGCCACAATAAAGTTGAAGGTAAAACTGAATACACGTCATTACTTTATGTGCCTTCAAAAGCACCGTTTGATTTATATGACCAAGATCGTTCACAAGGTTTAAAACTGTATGTGAAACGCGTGTTTATTATGGAAGATGCTGATCAATTAATGCCCCGTTACCTACGTTTCATTCGTGGTGTGATTGATACTAATGACTTACCATTGAACGTATCACGTGAAATTTTACAAGGCAGTAAAACGATTGATAGCATTCGCACAGCATCAGTGAAAAAAGTGCTGAATGAATTAGCTAAATTAGCTAAGAAAGATGCAGAGAAATACGCAACATTTTGGCAAGAGTTTGGTCAAGTTATTAAAGAAGGCCCCGGCGAAGACTTCGCTAATAAAGAAGCTTTGGCTAAATTAATCCGTTTTGCATCGACTGAAACGGGTAGTGAAGAACAAACAGTGTCATTGGCTGATTACGTTGAACGTATGAATGACAAGCAAGACAAAATTTACTACATCACAGCAGAAAGCTTCGCAGCAGCGAAAAACAGTCCACACTTAGAAGTATTCAACAAAAAAGGTATTGAAGTATTATTACTGACAGACCGTGTTGATGAATGGATGACTAATTCATTAACTGAGTTTGATGGCAAAGAGCTTCAATCAGTTGCGAAAGGTGATTTAGATCTTGGTGAATTGGAAGATGAAGCTGAGAAAAAAGCACAAGAAGAAGTTGATAAAAACTTCGAAGACTTAGTCGGTCGTGTTAAAACAACACTAGGTGACAAAGTGAAAGATGTACGTATTACACATCGTTTAACTGATTCTCCAGCGTGTTTAGTCGCCGATAGCAACGATATGAGTGCAAACTTAGAGCGTATGCTTAAAGCTGCAGGCCAAGAAGTAGGTGGTACAAAACCTATTTTTGAATTAAATCCAGAGCATCCAATGGTTGAGCGTTTAAACGCTGAATCAGATGATGCGAAATTTGGAGATTGGTCTTCAATCTTATTTGACCAAGCATTACTTGCTGAGGGCGGTCATTTAGAAGATCCTGCAAGCTATGTTAAACGCTTGAATGAGTTGTTATTAACATTAACTAAATAAACCTAGGTTTATTAATGTTGTAAAATGCTGACTAGGCAACTAGTCAGCATTTTTTTTGGAATAAATATGACCGATACAGAGACAGTAGAAACTCAAGAAAATGAGTTTCAATCTGATAATTTACAACGCTTTATTTTTGATGATATTCCCGTTCGTGGCGAATGGGTACATCTATCTCAAAGCTGGAAACAAGTACTAACGCGCCGTGAATATCCGTCTGCAATTCGTAACTTGTTAGGCCAAATGATGGCTGCTGCCGCCTTGTTGACTGCAACAGTTAAAATTAAAGGTCGCCTTGTATTACAAATTAAATCTGAAGGCCCCGTTAATTTAATGATGGTGGAATGCACCAGTGAAAACACCCTGCGTGCATTTGCACAATGGGAGGGTGATATTGCCGAAAATGCTAGCTTATTAGAAGTAACAGGAGAGGGTGCTTTAGCCATTACCATTGATGTTGAAGGTTCAAAACAGCCTTATCAGGGCATTGTTGGCTTAGATGGCGAGTCTATTGCCGGCCTATTAGAAACATATTTTAAACAGTCTGAGCAATTAGAAACACGTATTTGGTTATCAGCAGATGAAAACGCAGCCTCAGGTTTATTTTTACAGCAACTACCAAGTAAAGCAGAACAGAAAAAGCATGATAATGAAAATTGGTCTCGTTTAACACAGTTAGCTGCAACAGTAAAAAATACTGAATTATTAGAGTTAGGCGCGGGCACATTACTGCATCGCCTATTTAATGAAGAGCAATGTCGATTATTATCGTTAACTGAACTTAGCTTTGCCTGTGCTTGTTCACGAGAACGTGTGGCTGATACGATTAATTTACTGGGTCAGGCAGATGCTATGGCATTAGTTGAAGAGCAGGATAAAATTGAGGTGGCATGTGAATTTTGTAATGAGCATTATTATTTCGATAAAATCGATGTGTCTCATATCTTTTCGACATCACTATCTCAAGAACCAGAATCTAAAACCTTACACTAAATAACTGTTTATACTTTATTGCCACACTTTAGGGAGTGGATTATCATCACGCTTCATAGTGTAAAATGGATTTGTACTCATCACACCATAAGAGTACTTAAATTAAGGATAATATGAATGAATGTAGTATTTAAAGGACTAATCATCGGCAGTCTTATTCTTTTGACTGCTTGCGCCTCTCCTCTGACAAAGCAAGAACTGGAGAGTATCCATACCGTTGGGGTCGTTAATGGATTCCCCGAATCCCCGAACTTTGTTAATATTGGTACAACAGTATTCAATAACGAGTATGACGAAGTGAGTGATCCGACCTTAAAGGGGTTTGTAACGAACGAAGTCTTATCTCAAATAAAATTGAGAGGCTATTCTGCTGAAATCTCCGAAAACATAGCAGATGAAAATGTTGACCTAGTTATGGTTATTGTTCCACGCGAGATTTACAATATGATCGGCACCTATGGTTATGGTTTCTATCAGCGCTCAATGTTCAGTGTTAGTGTCTTTGAAAAATCCTATATTGCTCTAAATTTACGACCTACTACAAAAGGTAGCAGCAGGTGCGACACCTGTTATGGGCAGAGTATGACCTGTCTCTTATACACATCTGACGCTGCCGACGATCTACTCTGTGTAGA
>CAJXPP010000034.1 GCA_913058195.1 uncultured Gammaproteobacteria bacterium
GAGATCATGCCTAGTCTCGTGGGCTCGGAGATGTGTATAAGAGACAGATCTTTTTGAATCCCTTCTTGCTTTACTTCTTTGCCAGACTTCACTGCTTTACGATTTTTATTCACATTCTGACGTTTATTATGTTGCGTCTTTTTTGCTTTTTTCTTATCAACAACACCCATTTTGAGCAGTTGATCTTGTAATGATTCAGCCATAATTTACTCTTTGCATTATCTCAAAATGATTTATTTTGACTTGGTTTCTTCACCAGCCAATAAGCGTTTAATATTGGCATGATGTCTTGCCACCAGCAAAATAGCCATCACCAAGACAATCCAGCGGGCAGTGACACTCTCTAGAAACCATAAGCTATAAACAGGTGCTAGTGAGGATGCAAGAATTGCCGAAAGTGATGAAATACGTGTGACTAAAAAGACAACTAACCACGTTAACAACACTACGCCAGCCATAGCGGGGGAGAGTGCTAGAAAGCCGCCTAATGCCGTTGCCACGCCTTTACCACCTTTAAACTGAAAAAAGACGGGAAAGAGGTGACCCAAAAAGGCGGCTAATGCCGTTGCTGCAACCCAACATTGCTCTAAACCTAGTAGTATCGCAATAACGACGGGGATCACACCCTTGATGACATCAATTATCAATACGGTGGCTGCCAGCTTTTTGCCGCCAAACCGCAATACATTGGTGGCACCAGGGTTACCAGATCCTTGCGTACGTGGATCGGGCAGTCCGGCTAATTTACACAACACAATCGCACTCGATAAAGAGCCGATTAAATACGCGCCTACAATTACCGCTATCGGTAAAGCAAGTGTTTCAAGCATGGTATGATGCACCTCATTTGATTGAGCTCGTATTATAGGGCTATTTGTACTTTTTCTACACAGAGACTTATGGACAAAATATTTCTTAACGATCTACATATCGACACTATCATCGGCATTTATGACTGGGAACGCGAAACACTGCAAACACTCAGTTTTGATTTAGAAATGGATTGGGATATTCGTAAAGCAGCAAAAAGTGACGATATTACCGACACATTAGATTACGGATCAGTTGCTAATACCATCGTTGAATTTGTTGAAGCTAGTCATTATCAACTCATTGAAACATTAGCAGAAGATCTTGCTTCTTTATTGCTGAACAAATTCCCCATTCCAAAACTTAAACTCACGTTAAGCAAGCCCGTCGCATTACATGGGCAGAACATTGCTAGAATTGTAATTGAGCGCCAAAAATAATGTCCTCGTCCCAGTCTGGCTATCTGCTAGGTATCGGCAGCAATATTGAGCCTCACGAGAATATTAAGCAAATCATTGCTTTATTACTTAAGTATTATCCTCAACTTACATTAAGCCGCGTTCTTTCTATTCCCCCCATTGGGATGAATAGTACGAGAGACTTCCTCAATGTAGTGGCATTTATTGAAACAAATGATGCTGAACAAGACTTAAAGCAGATCTGTAATTCAATTGAAATCACCCTCGGCCGCAACCGGAACGATCCCGATCGCAAGACAAAAGATCGGCCTGCTGATTTGGATATTCTAACTAAGATTAATTTCCCTCTCGATGCCGCTGTCGCAGCACATACGATTACGGATGAATATTTTCTTTATCCCTTATTGGACGAAGTTTTCGGCTATTTGATGGGCGAGCCATTTGATATGCTCCAATCTGGCATCACTCTTAGTATAAATAACTTAACGTTTGGACAAACGGCGACCACCATCAACAGGAATGCTGGCACCGGTAATAAAGGGATTATCGAGTAAGCTTTTAACCGCCAAATAGACCGGTTCAACACCACCTTCTTTTGCTAGCGGTGTTTCATCTAACATCTGCTGCTGTACTGCAGCTGAATGTTGACTAGTAAATAGCACCGGCCCAGGTGCAACGGCATTTACCTTAATACTTGGTGCTAATTTTTTAGCAAGCACTAACATCATATTATGTAAACCAGCTTTCGTTGTGCCATAAATATCAAAGCGTGGTGTTGGGTTTTCCACATTGATATCCGTTATATGGATAATGTCAGCTGGGCAGTCATTTTCACCTTTAAGTAGCTCTTGCAAGCCTTGGCTAATTAAAAAGGGCGCCATCATATGTACATTAAAGAACTGTTCATACTGTGCAGCAGCTTCGGCCAAGTCAGTTGATGTTGGTGCAAAAGATGAAGCATTATGAATCAAGGCTCTAAAGCTAGTGCAATGCTGTTTTAACTCGTCAACAAACTGTAATATTGCAGCACTATTATTGAATTCGGCGCGGACTGTTTTGATACCCATTTGTTCCAAAACTTGGATTTCATCGGTACGGGTACGATAATGAGCAATAACGGTGTAACCTGCTTGATGAAGGCGCATTGCAATATGATGGCCTATACGGCGCCCAGCACCAGTAACTAAAATTGCATTTTCTAACACTTAATGACACCTTATATTTCACCTATTTATGACTAATAAACTACCTGTACCTGACCCTATCGCGCAACAGCATAGCGATCAACTGTTAGCCTCTATTAAACAAAAAATTGCCGCGGCGGGTGGTAAAATTACTTTTGCCGAATATATGCAGCATTGCCTTTACCTTCCGGGATTAGGCTACTACAGTGCGGGTAGTTATAAGTTAGGCGAGCAGGGGGACTTCACTACGGCACCGGAAATATCACCGCTTTTCTCTCAAACACTTGCCCACCATATCCGTGATGTTTTTTCTCAAATTACTCCGTCAAACATTCTTGAATTTGGTGCTGGTAGCGGAAAAATGGCAGTAGAAATTCTAAAAGAACTCGATCAGCAATCATGCTTACCTGAGCATTATTATATTATCGAAGCAAGTGCTGACTTATTCCAAAGACAAAAAATATTAGTTGCTGAAGAAATAGCGCACCTAAGAGACAGGGTAATATGGCTAAATGAATTACCAAAAAACTTTATTGGCGTTATCCTTGCCAATGAAGTCTGCGATGCGATGCCAGTGCACAGCCTACACTTCCAGAATGGTGAGGTCAAAGAACGCTATATTGGCCTTGAAAATGACCAATTACAGTGGTGTGAGGATAAGCTATCCCAAGAAGAGTTACTCAGTCATGCCAATGATATTCAAACCTTGATTGGCGATATTGAGGTAATCACTGAAGTTAACTTGGCCTCGCAAGCATGGCTAGCAAGCCTCTCTGAGAGCTTACAGCTAGGCGCGATATTCATTATCGATTACGGCTACCCTAAAGCAAGCTATTATCATCCTCAGCGCAGTGACGGCACCTTAATGTGCTACTACCAGCATCAAGGCCATAGCAACCCACTTATCTTACAAGGCCTACAAGACATTACTGCTCATATTGATTTTACTGCCTTGGCCCAAATTGCTCTTGATAATGGTTTAGATGTGGATGGCTTCCAGTCTCAAGCTGATTTTTTATTGGCAGGAGGAATAACTGAACTGGCTAATAGAGTCCAAGAAAATGATGAGCTGAGCTTATTTAAACAGGCAACGGAGATAAAACGGCTAACACTTCCATCAGAAATGGGCGAAACGTTTAAAGTTCTAACCTTGAGTCGCTCCCTTAATCATCCATTGTCTAAATGCCAATTAGCCGACCGACGCTATAACTTGTGAATAACAATAAAAAAGGAGCCGAAGCTCCCTTTCTTTAATCCCAAATCATTAGATATTTACTCTTTCAATGTCTCAAGTTGTTTTTTCAAATTTTCAATTTCTTCAGACATTTCGAAAATAATTTCTTTCATACTGCCTACATCGTGACGTAAATTTGCTGCATCTTGCTTACTACGTGCAACATCTTCTAATAATTCAGGTGTTACAGAACTAGTATCACCCTCTTTACGTTCTTTCGCCGTAGCTAATACTGTCGCAATATCAATAATGATCCAGTTACCACGCTCTGTACCTGTTTCAGGGTCAAGGTAATAAGACTGACCTTTATCTAACGCAACACGAACAGCGGGTTTAGAATCAAATGAGCGCTTTCCTGGTAACAAAGGATTAAGACGTCGATCGATATCTGCTCCAGTTGCTATATCTTTTTCCCTGTATGTCTCATGAACAATACCAAAGATAATATTTAAACGACCATCACTGATAAAAACACGGCCCGTAGTCGTTTTTTTCTCTTTTGCTATTGAGCCAGCGTGAGTGCCGATTGAAACAAAGTTAATATCTTCATTAGGCTGTGCCTGACCAAAACCACTAGAAAGCGCGGTACTTAATACTTGTAGTTCACTACGAGCAAACAGTGGCACTTCTGTTGTTTTAAACAATTTTTCTTCTACGACATACAAAGAACTCAATACTGTGCGCATTTGATCACTACTTAATGACTCAGGGTGCTCATTGGCTCCACCGGCTACATCACGATTAACAACTTTGACATACTGCAAGCCTGTTTCCCACAAAGTATTGCCATCCTGCCCCAGTAAAATATCATCTTCTGTCGGTTCTTTATCTACTGTAAACAAACCTCCACCACATGCTGTCAATCCACCAGCAAGCATCATGCTAATCACAATTGCACGGCCTAATTTAACACTCTTACGCATAAATTTTCCTCTCTAAATTTTTGCTACTTTCGTAGGATTAAGCGCTTCTGCTTTTTGCTCCCTACAAAGTAAGGCTTGCACCGATTCACGTGGGTCACGCCCTTCAAATAATATCTTACAAACTTGTTCTACAATTGGCATTTCAACACCAGCTTGCTCGGCACGCAATAATACTTCACGTGCTGCATGCATGCCTTCAACTGTTTTACCAACCTTAATTACCGCATCTTCAACACTTAATCCGTTGCCAATAGCGAGCCCAAGTTGGCGATTACGACTTTGATTATCTGTACAGGTTAATATTAAGTCACCAATTCCAGATAAGCCAAACATTGTATCGGTCTCAGCTCCTAAACTGGCTGCTAAGCGTAAAATTTCAGCCATACCTCGAGTAATCAAGGCTGCTCGTGCATTCGCACCATAACCCAGACCATCAGATATACCTGCACTTATTGCCAAGACATTCTTAACCGTACCACCTATCTGAACCCCCAACATATCCGACGAGGTATAAACTCGTAATGTTGAACTATGCATTGACGAGGCCAAAGCTTGATTAAAAGCCTCGTCAGGAGAAGCGGTGGTAATTGCTGTCGGTAGATCTTTTGCCACTTCAGCAGCAAATGAAGGACCAGAAATTACCGCTAATGAATGCGTTTCACCTAAAATATCACGTGCGGTTTCATATAAAAATCGACCTGTTTCAGGCGTTAAGCCTTTGGTAGCCCAACTGACTGGCGTACCGTCTGTAATATGTGGCTTCACTTGCTCTAATATGCCACTAAAAGCAATGCTCGGGACTGAGACTAATACATGTTTCGCTCTTACCAATGCCTGTTCTAAATCAGCAACAACGGTAAGCATTTCGGGAAATGCTAAACCAGGCAAGTAACGCTCATTACTTGCCGTTTTTTTCATATCAGCAATATGATTTTCATCTCTTCCCCACAGTAAAACCTCATTGCCGTTTCTGGCAATAGCAATTGCTAATGCGGTTCCCCATGCTCCAGCACCTATTACTAGAGTAGGGTAGAGTGAGTTATATTGCTTAGACAATGTGTTTAGTGTTTTGCTTGAGCAGCTTGTTTTTTAGCTTGCTCAATTTGATTCATATACAAAGCATCAAAGTTAACAGGCGCAAGTACTAATTGTGGGAAACCACCTTTTAATACGATGTCTGAAATAACTTCGCGTGCAAATGGGAATAATGTATTAGGACAGTAACTGCCTATTAACGGACCCATTTCTTGATCTGAATAGCCAGTTAGCGTAAAGATACCAGCTTGTTTAACTTCAGCTAAGAAAGCCACTTTATCTTCAACTTTTGCTGTTACTGTTACTGTCAGCAAAATTTCATGATTATCTTCATCGATACGCGTGTATTCGTTGCCTAATTGAAGATCTAGTTGTGGCTTCCATTCATCACGAAAAATCTCAGGCGTATTCGGTGTTTCGAAAGAGATATCTTTAGTGTAAATTTTTTGAATTACAAAGCGCGCTTGTTGATCTTCTGTTGGTGCATTTTCTTCAGCCATCGGACTTCCTTAAAAATTATAGTTACGACTGGGCTAGCAAGCTATCCAGTTGTTTCGATTGATTCAGTGCTACTAGATCGGTATAGCCACCAATAGCGTTATTGTTTATAAATATTTGCGGCACCGTTCGCTGCCGACTTTTTTTCATCATTTCTTCGCGTTTAGAAGTGTCAGTATCAATACGAATTTCAGTATATGTGACACCTTTACGTTCTAATAACTTCTTCGCCATAACACAATAGGGGCACTGTCCCGTTGAGTACACTTCGACTTTAGCCATAAGACCATAACCCTCTGATTAATTAAATAGGGGCAACTTGGCATCTTTCCAAGTATTTAAGCCACCCGTTAAAATATATACTTCTGAAAACCCCTTAGCTTTAAGTTGTTTTGCAGCAGTTCTAGATCGTTGACCACTTGCACAAACCAATATAATAGGCTGGGCTTGATCTTTTAACGACGTGTCTTCCGCTACTTTAGATAGCGGCAAACTGACCGAGTCTGCAATATGTTCTTTTGCAAATTCAGTTGGTTCCCTAATATCTAAAAACACCCCTTTTTGCTTATTCACTATCTGGATAGCTTGTGCCGTCCCGATAGCTGAAAAGCCAGCTAACTTTTGGTGCAAAGAGTTTGATAACACTAAATAAGCTAATACGACAAATGCCGATACTAGCAGCCAGTGATTAATTACAAATTCGCCTACATGTTCCATATTAAAACCTTAAATTACTGTTCGCTCGAGCAAAAAACATCACGCATCATTTCAACTAACCGTAATGTCCGCTCATCCTTCACGCGATAAAAAATACGGTTCGCATCACGACGTGAAGCCAATATTTCTTTATCTCTTAATCTTGCCAAATGTTGAGACACATTACTCTGAGTTGTGCCGACACAATTAACAATAGTTTGAACAGATAATTCATCTTCCCCAACTGCACACAATATCTTTAATCGTATTGGATGCGACATTGCTTTCAATGCTAACGCCGCACGCTCAATATCGCTATCGTGAGCAATAATAGTCTCTCTAACTTCTGACACAACAGCCACCAACACGGTAATATAACTAAAAATTAGCCACAAAGGCACACATAATACACGCGATTTTCAATGATTTGCATGTATTGTGTATATCTTGCTGTCAAACAGCGCATATTCAAGTAATATAATTAATGCTTATTACATTAGAAGGATGATTACATGAAGCACCCTCACCGCCCTTTAGCACTCATCATTTTAGATGGGTGGGGATACAGTGAAGATCCAAAACATAATGCTATTCATGCGGCAAAAACGCCTGTATGGGATCAGCTTTGGCAAAACTACCCGCATACTTTAATTAGCGCATCGGGTACTGGTGTTGGTCTACCAAGTAATCAAATGGGCAATTCAGAAGTGGGTCATCTTAATTTGGGTGCCGGCCGCGTTGTCTATCAAGAATTTACACGTATTAGTCGTGCCATTAAAACCGGCTCATTCTTCACTAACCGAACACTTACGGATGCGGTAGACAAAGCCCTAGAAAGCGATAATGCCGTCCATATATTCGGTTTATTATCACCTGGTGGCGTACATAGCCATGAAGAACATATTCAAGCCATGGTTGAATTAGCCATTAAGCGTGGTGTAAAAAAAGTGTATGTACATGCCTTCCTTGATGGTCGCGACACGCCTCCCAAAAGTGCACAAGCTTCTATTGACGCTATGGAAGAAAAATTCAAACAGCTAGGAGGAGGGCAATTTGCTTCTCTTATTGGCCGTTTTTATGCACTTGACCGAGATCAACGCTGGAACCGTGTCGAACAAGCTTATCAACTGATTGCGAATGGTAAAGGTGCCTTTCAAGCAGATGATGCTTCATCTGCACTTGCCATGGCTTATGATCGAGAAGAAACCGACGAGTTTGTAAAAGCAACAACTATTGGTGAGCGCAGCATCACAGTCAAAGATGGTGATGCAATTGTCTTTATGAACTTTCGTTCAGATCGCGCCAGAGAATTAACCAAGACATTTATCGACACAGACTTTGATAGTTTTGAACGTCAACGCCATATCAAACTCGCTGACTTTGTCACCCTGACGGAATATAAAAAGGACTTTGCAGCGCCAATCGCATTTCCATCAGAACAAATGCACAATGTGCTTGGTGCTCACCTCTCATCACTCGGACTTCATCAACTTCGTATTGCTGAAACAGAAAAATATGCACACGTCACTTTCTTTTTTAATGGTGGTCGAGATGAGCCCTTTGAAGGCGAAGATCGTATTCTAATACCGTCACCCAAAGTAACCACCTACGACCAACAGCCGGCTATGAATGCACCTGAAGTAGCCGATCAATTAGTTAAAGCGATACACAGTAATAAATACGATGCGATTATATGCAATTTTGCTAATGCCGATATGGTGGGTCACACTGGTGACTATGATGCCGCTATCAAAGCCATCGAAGCACTGGATAACTGTTTAGGTCGCGTTTGGTCAGCATTGAAAGAATCGGGTGGCGAAATGATTGTCACTGCCGATCATGGTAATGCTGAATTAATGTTAGATGAAGAAACGGGCCAAGCACATACTGCTCATACCAGTAACCTGGTACCATTAATTTATGCTGGCCGAGAAGGCGAGTGCGCTGATCAAGGAACCTTATCTGATATTGCCCCCACCCTTCTCTCACTGATGGATCAACCTATTCCAGCAGAGATGAGTACTCATTTACTTGTTTCATTAAAATAGTTCCTCACTCCATGGCTTACATTCAGTTTTTATTACTCATAGTCTCAGTTGTTATCAGTTCGAACATCTGGGCCAACAGTAAAGAAACTGAACAACAACTGGATTCCGTCAAAACAGAAATTAATGCGATCAATCAAGATCTAATAAAAAATAAACACTCAAAATTGACACTCTATGCTCAGTTAAAAAAACAAAGCCGCCTAGTTTCAAGCTTAAATAAAGAGCTCTTATCTATTAAGCTAAAAGTAAACGGCCAGAAGAAACAGTTAGCAAAACTTAAGCAACAAGTCGCTAAGCAGGATCAGTCACACGCTCAGCAACTAGATGCACTTAATTCACAAATACGTAGCGCTTTTATTAATGGCAAACCAAGCGTCATCAAAGTATTTTTAAATCAACAAAGCCCAACAACTTTGGCGAGAAGTTCTCGCTATTTCCACTACTATCATCAAGCTAGGCAACAGCAGTTAAAGCGTATAAGCTCTTCCTTAGCGAACTTATCAGAAGATCAGAGACAACTCTATACTGCCCAGAAAAAGCAGCTTCAATTCTATGAGCAACAAAAATTAAAACAAAAACAATTACGCTCCCAGACACAGCTGCGTCAAGCGACATTAAAACAACTAGAAGCTAAGATTAATGATCAAGGTTCTCGATTAGCTACATTACATGAGCAACAACAATCATTAGAACAATTACTCGCCTCATTAAATAAACCTAAGACTAAAGCCTCTTCAATCAGCCCAATAAAAGGCGGCTCCTTTGCAAAAAGGGCTGGCAGCTTACCATGGCCTCTAAAGGGAAAAGTCATTGCACGCTATGGTAGCTCACGAAATATTGGTAAACTCACATGGCAAGGCATCTTGATATCTTCTCCTGCTGGAGAGAGTATTGTTGCGACGGCGACAGGGCAAGTTATCTTTGCTGATTGGCTGCGTGGCTTTGGTCTGCTGCTTATCATCGACCACGGCGATCAATATATGTCATTATATGGCAACAATGAAACATTGTTAAAGCAAGTCGGAGATATTGTCTCTACGGGTGAACTTATCGCCCAAAGTGGTGACAAAGGTGTACGGCAACACGCTGGTTTATATTTTGAAATTCGGCATAAAGGAAGCCCAACCAATCCATTAAAATGGTTGAGCAAACAAAGTTAGCGACAAATAATTTTAGGACAACGGTATGAGCTTTAGAAAACGTGATTTGGTTTTACTTACTACAGGTGCAACACTTGGTATTACACTGGCATTTGGTCAAATGGTCTTTGCCGATAAACCAGCTAAACCAGATCTACCACTAGAAGAGCTTCGTGCTTTCTCTGAAATATTTGGCCGCATAAAAAGTAATTATGTTGAGCCCGTTGAAGATAAAGAATTATTACAAAATGCTATCCGAGGTATGTTGTCAGGCTTAGATCCTCACTCAACATATCTTGACCTTAAGGATTTCAAAGAGCTCCGTGAAGGTACAACAGGTGAGTTCGGTGGCCTTGGTATCGAAGTCACGATGGAAGATGGCTTTGTCAAAGTTGTCTCACCTATTGATGATACGCCTGCGGCTGAAGCCGGTGTACTTGCTGGCGATCTAATTATTCGTCTTGATGACACGCCAGTTAAGGGTCTAGATTTAAGTGAAGCTGTCAATATAATGCGGGGGAAACCTGATAGTAAGCTTTTACTTACAATAATTAGAGATGGAGAAGACAAGCCGCTTAAAATAGAATTAACACGTGCCATTATCAAAGTTAAAAGTGTTAAACAAAGATTATTAGAACCTGGTTATGGCTATGTAAGAATAAGCACATTTGCATCTCGTACTGGCTCAAGCCTAAAAGAAGCGATCAGTGCGCTCAAAGTTGAAAATGATGGTCCTTTAGCCGGTCTTGTTCTTGACTTACGTAATAATCCAGGTGGATTATTGGATGCTGCCGTTGAAGTCTCTGACACCTTTATTTCCAAAGGTTTAATCGTTTATACAGAAGGTCGAGTTAAAGATTCCAACCAAAAATTTAATGCCAAACCATACGACTTTATCAAAGGCGCACCGCTTGTAGTTCTAGTAAATGGCGGTTCAGCTTCAGCCTCTGAAATTGTTGCAGGTGCATTACAAGATCATGATCGTGCTGTAATAATTGGTACAAAAACATTTGGTAAAGGCTCCGTTCAAACAGTAATGCCATTAACCAATGAAACTGCTGTCAAAATGACTACCGCTCGTTACTACACTCCGTCTGGCCGATCAATTCAAGCTGAAGGGATCGTACCTGATATTGAATTAGAAGCTGTCAAAATAACAACTAGAGAAGCTGCAAGCATTACAGCACTAAGAGAACAAGATTTGACAAAACATCTTGAGCAGACAGGTTCAAAAGAAGTAGAAAACACTACCGAAGAAGAAGACAGCACTGTTGATGAAATTGATACAACACCATTAGCAGTAAAAGACTATGCATTATCTGAAGCGCTCAATTTATTAAAAGGTTTGCATATTCTATCTGCAAAAAAATGAGGTATTAGCTATGTCGACTGTATTGATTCCATTGGCGAAAGGATTTGAAGAGCTCGAATCTGTCACCTTAATCGATATTCTTCGTCGTGCTGATATTACCGTCGTTACTGCAAGCTTATCAGAGAATACTCAGGTAACAGCAAGCCACGGTGTACATTTAGTGGCAGATACCACTCTTGAAACAGTCATTTATGATGATTTTGATATGATTATCTTGCCCGGTGGTCAACCTGGAACGGATAATCTTAATCAAGATCCTCATATTCATGCTGTATTAAAACGTCTTTACCAATCTGGCAAAGCAGTAGCCGCTATTTGTGCCGCACCTCTGGTGCTTGCACATGCAGGGCTATTAGATGGAAAAGTGGCCACCTGCTTTCCTTCTGTATTAATGCCTACTGAGTGGCCAAATATAACCCTATCAGCAGAGTCAGTCATTATTGATGGCCGAGTAATTACATCAAAAGGGCCAGGTACCGCTATAGACTTTGCCTTGAGTATTGTTGAATACCTTAAAGATTCACACACTCGTAATGCAGTTGAAGCAAGCTTAGCTCGCTAAACATATCAACTTATCCCTTAGGAGTAGCTATGAATTTAGCCGACTTATCCATTCTGCTCATTGAACCATCATCAACGCAGCAAAAAATTATTTTAACGCACCTAAAAGAAGAGGGGCTTAATATGATTGATGCTGTAAACACAGGGCAAGAAGCGCTCGACTTCATAACGCTCTATCCTCCTGATCTTATTATCAGCTCAATGTATTTACCGGATATGACCGCAACAGATTTACTTGCTACTATTCGTAATACAGATACGCTAAAAGAAACTAATTTTATGCTTGTTTCCAGTGAAACCAATTACACAACTCTCGAACCTATTCGACAAGCAGGCGTTGTTGCAATATTGCCCAAACCTTTTGTTCATGATGATCTACGTCGTGCCTTACGCACTACTGTCGATTATATTGACCCCGAACAACTGAGGTTAGAAAATTATGACGTTGCTGAACTAAAAGTACTATTAGTTGATGACAGTTCAACAGCTCAAAAGCATATTCGGCGAGTACTAACAAATTTAGGTATTCAAGATATCTCAGTCGCTAATAATGGGCTTGAGGCTCTGACAATACTAACTAAACAAGAGTTTGATCTCATTGTAACTGACCTAAATATGCCTGAAATGGATGGTCATCAGCTCACGGAGTACGTCCGTAATGAAATGGGTAATTCGTATGTTCCAATATTAATGGTAACAAGTGAACATGACGCAGCACGTTTGGCGCAGGTCCAACAAGCAGGCGTCTCAGCTATTTGTGACAAACCCTTTGAACCGACCTCAATTCGTGAAATTCTTTACCGTGTTTTAGATCAATAATCACAAATTGGTAAACATAATTAAAGTTATAAGAAAGGCAAGTCAGCCAAGTTGTTTGACTGTACTTTCATTCACAACTCTTCTCAGCAATCAGTCACTTAGCTAGCCTATTTAGCTATGTTAAAGCTTTGGCACTTTTATTTAGCCAAGTGATGTCAAATTCATCAAATATCAGTTCAGATGATGGCTTTCTAAAATAAAAACCTTGAAAATAATCAATGCCCATTGCATGCAACTCTGATGCCGCTGCGAAATTAACAAATAGCATTGCAGGCAAATTTTGATACGTATGAGCTATTAAACCTGCTTGTATCTGCTGATTTTTCACGAAAACCCTGTCCTTACCAAAGTTTACGAATAGGCTTTCAAGTCAGTATAAATACTAAACCGCATCTAAAATAACTTACTTTGGCGGCTTTTTTTACTTCAACCCAAATCTATTTTTTATGTCAGGTTTGCGCCATGGCAAATTTAATTGTTTCAACACTCGTTATATTAAG
>CAJXPP010000035.1 GCA_913058195.1 uncultured Gammaproteobacteria bacterium
GCTCGGAGATGTGTATAAGAGACAGGTTATCTGCAATGCCAACTCATGAATTTGTAGATCTATTTGTTATTTAAGTATAAAAAAAGGCCTGTATTTGAATAATGCAGGCCTTTTTTATTTCAAAATTCAATGCATAATCAATACGGATCAGGCTCTTTTTTTATAACTGATTTAGCCCACAAATCATGATGTTGTTCAGCCCAAGCTGTATCAACTTGACCAGTTACCATGCCCTCCAATGCACCTTCAGTACCAATAGTACCAATATAAATATGTCCAAAAGCAAAAGCGACCAAAACTAAGGATGTAAGCATGTGGATAAGATGTGAAATCTGAATAATCTCACGCTCCTGATTAAAATTAGGAAAATCTAACACTAGCCCCGTTAGACATAGTGCCACGCCAATAGTAGCAAGCGTCCAAAACCACATTTTTTCACCGCCATTAAGCTTTTCAGCCGAAGGATGTTTATCTCCAACCATTCCACCAAAGGCTTTAAACCATTCTAAATCAACTTTATTAAGAAAGTTATGTTTAAACCAAGTGATAATCATCGACAATAAACCAACCATAAATAGCGGCCCAAGGACATTATGGGTCCATTTGGCTATCTCAGCATAGGCAGAAAACCCATGATGACCAAAGATGGGAATCAATACCATACGACCATAGAGTAAACTCATTCCTGTAATACTAAGAATGATAAATAATCCAGCAGTAATCCAATGCATTCGACGCTCTTTTACAGTCCAACGCTCAATCGTTTGGCCTGTTCGCGGATGTGTCAGTTCAACCGTGCCGCGCCAAAGGTAAAATAAGGCTAATACTGCTAATGTGAAACCGATTAACCAGCTACCATAAGTCGCAATCGGACCATTTCGTAATTGACGCCAATTTTGACCAGAAGCTTGAATTAATTCGTTAGTTTCACGCCCTTTTACGGCTGAATAGCCTTTAGTATTTTCCCGAACCATACGCCAATAATCAGCTTTGGTGTTCGTCGCTTTTACTTGCTCAACGTGTTCATCATTGGCATTGGAAAATCCACTCGAAATATATCCTGTCATAGGCAATAAAAATATGGCTAACAACATAATAATTCCGCTTAAACCCATCATTCTTTTGCGTTTGCTTAGCGTCATAATTAACGATCCGTTTGAACTTGGCCAAAACGCTTAGCCAAAATGGCCGCACGTTCTTCAACCGTTTGGCTATGCGTATCAACTTTACCTTTATAAACACCAGCTTGATGCAATGTTACATCAACGTCTTCATAACACGCGCTTAACGATAATAATGACGTTAGAATAAGTAAATTTTTCATCGCTTAGTCTTTATAGGCTGTATTCCAGCCCCATGTTTCTTGACGCCCTTCACGACGAATAACTCGATTACGGAATAAATCAGAAACAACGTCGCCATCACCAGCAATCAATGCTTTAGTCGAACACATTTCAGCACAAAGTGGCAATTTACCTTCTGCTAAGCGATTACGGCCATATTTCTCTAGTTCTTCGTGAGAATGGTCTTCTTCTGGACCACCACTACAGAAAGTACATTTATCCATTTTTCCGCGAGCGCCAAATGCGCCTTCTTGAGGATATTGAGGCGCGCCAAATGGGCATGCGTATAAGCAATAACCACAGCCAATACACATATCTTTATCGTGTAAGACCACGCCATCATCAGTAGTGTAAAAACAATCTACAGGGCATACAGCCTGACATGGTGCATCAGTACAATGCATACACGCAACTGAAATAGATTTTTCACCTGGTAAGCCATCATCCATTGTGACAACACGTCGACGGTTAACGCCCCAAGGTACTTCATGTTCATTCTTACACGCTGTGACACACGCGTTACACTCAATACAGCGCTCTTCATCACATAAAAACTTCATTCTAGCCATTGTTCATTGTCCTCTATACGGCACGTAGTCGGCAAAGAGACACTTTTGTCTCTTGCATCTGAGTTACTGAGTCATAACCATAAGTAAATACGGTATTACATGATTCCCCGAGTACGTAAGGTACGGTGCCTTTAGGATATTTGTCCGTTAAATCTTTACCTTGATAGTGGCCACCAAAGTGGAATGGCATAAACACAACACCACGTTTAACTCTTGGTGTAACAAAAGCCATTACTTTAATTTGGCCGCCTTCAGGGCCTTCAACCCACACTTGTTCGCCGTGTTTAACGCCAGTATTGTTGGCATCAGCAGGATTTATTTCGACGAACATATCTTGTTGTAATTCAGCTAACCATGGATTTGAACGTGTTTCTTCACCACCACCTTCATATTCAACTAAACGACCACTGGTCATAATTAACGGATAGTCTTTACTAAAGTCTTGTGCTTGAATCGAGCCATAGCGTGTAGGCAATCGATAGAAACTTCGACGATCTTCATAAGTGGGGTATTTTTCAACCAAATCACGGCGGTTAGTATATAAAGCTTCACGATGAATTGGTACTGGATCAGGGAACTGCCATACCACTGCACGGGCTTTAGCATTACCAAATGGTGCACAACCATGTTTAATGGCAACACGTTGAATACCACCCGATAAGTCTGTTTTCCAGTTTTTACCTTCTGCAGCGACTTTTTCATCTGCACTAAGATCATTCCACCAGCCTAATTTTTTGAGCATATCTGCAGTGAATTCTGGGTAGCCATCAGTAATTTCAGAACCTGCTGAGAAAGAACCTTCGGCTAATAAATTTTCACCTTCATGTTCAACACCAAAACGGGCTCGGAAGGTTAAGCCACCTTCGGCAATCGATTTACTGGTGTCATAAAGTAATGGCGTACCAGGATGCTTCATCTCTGGTGTTCCCCAGCAGGGCCAAGGTAAACCATAGTATTCACCATCACATGGGCCACCTTCAGCTTTCAATGTGGTTTTATTAAACGTGTGTAAGTTTTCTGATTGCAGCTTCATTCGTTCAGGTGTTTGGCCGGTATAACCGATTGTCCACATACCTTTATTGAATTCACGAGTTATATCTTCAATCAAAGGCTCTTCGCCATTAACAGCAATATGTTTAAACAGCTCGTCTGCAAAACCTAATTTAGTCGCAAACTTATGCATGATGACGTGATCAGGTTTTGACTCAAATAAAGGCTCAATAACTTGATGGCGCCATTGCATTGAACGGTTTGATGAACTTAATGAGCCATAGGTTTCAAACTGTGTTGCAGCAGGTAATAAATACAAGCCATCTTGACGATCACTCATAACAGCTGAAATAGACGGATACGGGTCAACCACCACCATCAAATCAAGTTTTTCCATCGCAGTCTTCATTTCTGGACCACGGGTCTGACTATTGGGAGCGTGTCCCCATAACACCATTGCTCGAACATTATCATTTTGAGCAATATTGTCTTTATCTTCTAAAACACCATCAATCCAGCGTGAAACAGGAATACCTTTGGTATTCATTGGGCTAACAGCTTTACCACCGGCCTCTTCATAACTGCCTTGATCGAAGCGATTTTTAATCCATTCGTAATCTATGTCCCAAACTTTAGACCAATGTTTCCAAGCACCCTCAGACAAGCCGTAATAGCCAGGTAAGGTGTGTGATAACACCCCTAAATCGGTTGCGCCTTGCACATTGTCATGACCACGGAAAATATTTGTACCACCACCAGACACACCCATATTTCCAAGTGCTAATTGGAAGATGCAATAAGCACGGGTATTGTTATTACCCGTAGTATGTTGCGTTCCGCCCATACACCAAATAAAAGTACCAGGACGATTTTCAGCCATGACTTGTGCTGCTTTTAATACATCTGCCTCTTTGGTGCCAGTGACACGCTCAACTTCAGCTGGGTTCCATTTCGCCACTTCAGTGCGGATTTCATCCATACCGTAAACACGCTGATTAATGAATTCTTTGTCTTCCCAGCCATTTTTGAAGATATGCCATAACATACCCCAAACAAAGGCCACATCGGTTCCTGGTCGAATCGCCATATAGTGATCGGCATGAGCTGCTGTTCGTGTAAAGCGAGGGTCTACAACAATAATTGGTGCGCCTTTTTCTTTAGCGCGAAAAATATGCTGCAATGAAACAGGATGCGCTTCAGCAGGATTAGCACCAATAATAAAGATTGCTTTCGCATTATGAATATCATTGTATGAATTAGTCATGGCGCCATAGCCCCATGTATTTGCAACACCAGCAACTGTTGTCGAGTGACAAATACGCGCTTGATGATCGACGTTATTCGTTCCCCAAAGTGATGCAAACTTACGGAAGAGATAAGCTTGCTCATTACTGTGTTTTGCCGAACCTAGCCAATAAACTGAATCTGGACCAGACTGCTCACGTATTGATAGCATCTTATCGCCAATTTCATCAATTGCTTGCTGCCAAGAAACACGTTGCCATTTACCAGCTACTTTCTTCATTGGGTATTTCAGGCGCTTCTCACCGTGGCCATGCTCACGTAACGAGGCACCTTTTGCACAATGTGAACCTAGGTTAAATGGGTGTTCAAAGCTTGGCTCCTGCCCAATCCAAACACCATTTTGAACTTCAGCAACAACACCACAACCAACACTACAATGACTACAGACACTGCGTACTTTTTTTATCTCACCTTCATCATAAGCATGTCGGTGACCTTCTGCCGCTTCGGCTTTCTGGATCATTGCTGGCGGTAACATGCTTAAAAATGCAGCGCCACCAGCAGCAATACCTGAGCCCTTTAAAAATGCACGACGATCAACGCCTTGTTTACGCGTATTAGGATTCGCATTCCGTTTAGTCAGTTTCATAGGTAATTCTTAAAAATCAGCAAGCTTGTAGTAAGTATCAACATGTTCAGTTCGCTGATAACCTTTTGCTTTTGGAGGTAATGTATCTTTTTCTGGCTGAATGTCAGTTAACTGACTGGGCATTGCATTCGCTTTAGTCAAGACTAAGCCTGTCGCTGCCCCAGTAACTACTGTAGATACATTGTTTAGAAAACTTCGTCTCGAAAGTCTGTTGTTATCGGTCATTCAGTGTCGCTCCAACCTAGAATTTTCAATTTGTCGATTTAATAGGTTGCCTACCGCTGGGGATGTAGCAAGTGTCCTAATTATCAGCTCAGAATTATGGCCCAGAAACCTTTTTAGCGCAAGGTGATAGCACTGGCCGTTTAAGTATTTATACTTATCGTTTATGCATATTCAAAATTTAGAGACTAATATAAAGATCACCCTCTCCCCGCCTATATTTTTTGTGCTCCCTATAGGCGAGTTATAGTCAGTAGCCCAGCAAGTAAGGCTAGACAAGCCATAACAAGATCATCATATTTAAACTGCAAATTAATCAGAGTTATAAGCCCTGTCAAAATCAACCAAATTCCTACCAAAAAAGGCCCAAATTTCATTTTATTTCTCTCCTTATTTAAAGTGTAATTGCTTGCTTAAACTGCTAATAATCGTGATTCCAATGAGGTAAATTTCAAACAAAACTCACCTAAAACCGTATAAAACGAACAAACATCAGACATAGCTAGATCGTTGCAAAACGTCTCAACCCAAGGTGCAAGATGATGCTGATAAAACGCTTCTGGCGTCACGATAGGTGTACCTTCGGCGATTAATAAAAGTCGCATCACATCGCAGATTGCGGCGATATGATCTTCTGGCTCCGAAGTGTTTTTCTGCCTTTCTAAACCGAGTTTAGCTAGGTCTGTACGCAATTCAGCTAATGGCTCTTCCATCAAAAAGCCCGTTTGATAATAGGAACCATAGGGTATTAACTCGCCATGAGTTACCCCAATAAAAAGCCTCTGAAAACCTTCAGAAACATTATTAATATCAGCATTCTTAGCTGCACGAGTTAATTTTAACCACTGCTGTCCCATTGGGCTTTCAGGTTCAGTCACTTCAACCGCTGCAATATTATCAAGTAAAGCTTGGTCTGGTTCAGATGAGAGTAAGCGTGCTAATAAGGCATAAGTTTGGGCTCGCCATAATGTATTTTCATCGCTCACTACAAAGATCCCTTATCTTTAAACATAGCTTTTACACGGCAGTCTTCACACATTTTTAATCGCTGTAACGCATCGCCCTGAAACATCGAATGTCCCTTGAGTTTGTCCGTCATCGTATCAATCATTTTTTGGGTGGCAAAACCTTTATTACAGCTAATACAATTGAAGATTGGTTCTTCATGCAATAGCCGTATTTTACGAGCTTGTTGTTGATCAAATAAATACTGTGGTACCAATGTAATAACGTTTTCAGGGCATGCTGTTTCACAAAGTCCACATTGAACGCAGAGATCTTCAATAAAGTTCAGCTGAGGCTGGTCGCCACCATCTAATACAGCACCAACAGGACACACAGATACGCAGGAATGACATAAGGTACAGCCTTTTGTATCTACATTAATTTCACCAAAAGCTGCATTTTCACTCAACGGTAAGACGTCAATGGGGCTCGGGGCTTGTTGATATAAATCATTAAATGCAATACGAATCATACGTCGTTTATCATCTATACCTGCAAATACGGCAGGCTTTATAAGCTCACTGTTTGTTAAAGCCTTCAAATGAGAACGTAATTCAGTAATATTATTTGAATCTAGCCAATTTACTTTATTATCGCTATAGCCAATGCCTATTAGCATTTCATTGGTTTTATCTATTTCTTGCTGTAGCTCAATCCAATCATGATCGGTATGACTGCCAGTATTCCAAACTGTCACATTAGCCACACCATAGGCTAAAGCACTTAACCAGAAAGGCATGCCTAAGGCGCCAATTTCTTCAATGGAGAAGGCAATTACAGTGTTAGCTAATTGTTCACCCATAAGATCAATTAATTGCTGGCCATTTTCAAGATCATGAATCACTAGCTGAGGTGAGCGTGTTTCCAATTCAAAATAAGTCTGCAACATAGTCCGTATGCGATTAACACTCACATCCAATGATGGTAAGGCATAGGCCATAGCACCTGAAGGGCACACGGTGGCACAACTACCGCAACCCTGACAAAGTGAAGGATTAACGGATACTTGTTCGCCTAAGCTAATAATTGCATCCGCGGGACAAGCATCAATACATTGTGAACAGCCTTGAAGTTGTCGACGAGAATGGGCACAAATGGATGACTTGTAATTAAAGTAACGTGGTTTATCAAATGTGCCGATTAAATCGGGTAGCTGCTGCAAAGCTTCAGCCAATGCTTGAGCATTACTTTTAGGTGCAAAATAACCTAAAGGTAAAACCTGATTAGTCATACTAGGTTGCTGTTGTAGATCTAATACTAGATCAACCGTTAGACTCTGAGTATCTAGCTCAACGTTAAAAGCACCTAACCAACCTGATATAGCCTGAGGAGCTTGGCTTGAAGTAGTTACCTCTAAATCTTTAAGATGAGGAAATACACTTGTAAGCTGTTCATCATCACCGATGACTAATAGTCGCCCCGTAGACGTAAACTCTACAAGATCGATTGGCATAATATCCTGCTCACCAATTTGTTGTACTGCACTATGCAAGATGATTGTCCTCTTTATTATTCTGCTGTTCGTCACTAGATTCATCGGAGTCTAGCTCAATGGTATTATTAACTTGCTCAATATCGTCTAAGCTGTGAGGTCGAGTCTTTTCCTCAACAATTTTTAACATACGTTTCATTTCTGTCGTCACAATGTCACCGAGAGAATCAAACCGAGTAAAGTCTTCATCATATTCATTCATATGATCAACTTCTTTAAATTCTGGCTGACGAAATAAAGCTGCAAAGGCTTTTTGCGTGCTTTCAGAATCGACATCATCTTGTTGCCAAAGGGGTAGTTCACTCTGCTGTTGTATCAGATCATCTTCTTTTTCTAGCGTGGGCTTTGACTTATTATCAAGCTTGGCAGTTTTGCTTGATATTTCACTATCAGCTTCTATTTTTCGTAACTTTCGTCGCGACCAGCGTGAAACTAAACCATTCTTATTATCTGACTGTTCTGACATGACCTTCGCTCTCGCCATGCCATTGCTTTCGTCGACGTTTTTTGGGCTGTTCAGGTTGGTAGTGAATTAGTACAAATTGCTCAAGCCACTGACATAATTCAGTGGACAAGGCTGTATTAAAGACTTGTTCATTTGTTTCCATATACGATGCTGCTTCGTCATAATCCACCGTAAGCACGATAGGTTGAAGATGGCCGTCATCGTTTTGATTACAAACTAAATAAATATTAGCTTGTTGCGAAGTCAAATTATGATAGTAAGAATCACAGTGTAAAGGGTATAGGTTTAACACTAAATCAGACCATATATGTAACTCACCCACTGATTCAAAACTCGCTAGTTCTTTTTGAGACAAGCCCGGTATTAAACCTTTTAAAGACCAAATCCCATCACTCCAAGGGTGCGTACTTTGCTGTTTCAGCATAACAGCTGACACCGTACGCTTAGTCAATATCTCTTGTTGTTCAATCAACGCTATCTACTCTGGCACGTCTACATCAGTCACCTTTTGTAAACCACGCGGTAATTTATTGCCTCGTTTGCCACGCTCACCGGTGTAATGAACTAAATCAGCTGGCTTCAATGTCAAATGTCGTTTTCCAGCATGAATAGTAAGACTTCGACTTTCTGGTACTACAGTCACCGAATGTAACCATTCTTGTTTCGCAGTAAATCGTGCTTGAGGAATATTAATTAAACGTACCCCTTTGCCTTTGTTTAAGGTTGGCATTTCACTAACAGGGAATACTAATAAGCGACCATCGCCAGCGGTAACCGCAATACTATCGCTATCGCTATTTTCAATCCATAGTGGCGGCAAAACCTCTGCGCCTTCAGGCAGATTAAATAAGGCTTTACCGGCTTTATTCTTAGCTAATAAATTAGCTAAGACCGTAACAAAACCATAACCAGCTGTATTTGATAATAATAATGGTTTATCTAAATCACCTGCTAGCACAGCAACAAATCGTGCATCAGGTGGTGTTTGTAATCGACCACTTAATGGCTCACCCTGTCCGCGTGCTGGCGGTAAAGTATGAGCTGCCACTGAATAACTACGTCCTGTTGAATCAAGGAAAATGATCTGCTGATTACTACGCGCCTTAACGGAGAGCATATAACGATCACCCGTTCGGAAATTTAATCCTTCTGGGTCAACATCATGCCCTTTTGCTGCCCTGACCCAACCGCTTTCAGATAATACGACTGTCACAGGTTCTGTTGGCAAAAGTTCACTTTCGCTTAGTGCTTTGGCAAGGTTACGTTGAACAAGAACAGAGCGACGGTCATCACCAAATTTTTCAGAATCGGCTATAAGCTCTTTGCGAATCAATGTTTTTAAACGTGTTTCAGAACTTAATATTAATTCTAATTTTGCCCGTTCTTTAGTGAGTTCATCAATCTCACCGCGGATTTTCATCTCTTCAAGCTTCGCTAAATGACGTAATTTAAGCTCTAAAACAGATTCCGCTTGACGATCGCTAATTCCAAACCGCTCCATTAGAACAGGCTTAGGCTCATCTTCATTGCGAATAATGGCAATTACTTCATCAATATTTAGATAAGCAATTAATAAACCTTCTAATACATGCAAGCGATCAATAATTTTATCTAAACGATACTGCAAGCGTTTGCGTACTGTTTCAGTACGGTAAGTCAGCCATTCTAATAATAAATCACGTAGATTTTTAACTTGTGGTCGGCCGTCTAAGCCAATCATATTCATATTGACACGATGACCACGTTCTAAGTCAGTGGTGGCAAATATATGAGACATTAAGCCATCCACATCAACTCGATTTGATCGTGGCACAATCACCAAGCGAACAGGGTTTTCATGATCAGATTCATCTCGTAAATCAGCAACCATTGGTAATTTTTTTGCATTCATTTGTGCCGCAATTTGCTCAATAAGTTTCGCACCTGAAACCTGATAAGGAAGCTGGTTAACAATAATATTGCCATCTTCTTTTTTATAACAACCACGTTGACGAACACTGCCACGGCCAGTGGTATATATTTTTAACAGCTCATCTTTCGATGAAATAATTTCACCACCTGTCGGAAAATCAGGCCCTTGAATATCATCCAACAATTCTTCTAGTTTTGTTGATGGTTTTTTCAATAGTGCTAAACAAGCCGTCACTACCTCTCGTAAATTATGAGGTGGAATATCTGTTGCCATACCCACTGCGATCCCACTACCACCATTCAGTAATATATTGGGCAGTCGTGCAGGTAGTAATTCTGGCTCATTCATTGTGCCATCAAAGTTAGGCACCCAATCAACGGTACCTTGGCCCAACTCACTTAATAAGGTTTGTGCGTAGGCATCTAGTTTTGATTCGGTATAACGCATGGCAGCAAAGGATTTAGGGTCATCCATTGAGCCCCAGTTACCTTGACCATCCACCAGTGGATAGCGATATGAAAATGGCTGTGCCATTAACACCATCGCTTCATAACAGGCTGAATCACCATGAGGATGATATTTACCTAGAACATCACCCACAGTACGAGCTGATTTTTTATGTTTTGATCCTGAACTTAAACCTAACTCAGACATCGCATAAATGATGCGACGTTGTACAGGTTTTAAACCATCACCGACATGGGGCAATGCACGATCCAGAATAACGTACATGGAATAATCCAAATAGGCTTTTTCGGTAAAGTCCCGTACAGGAAGTTGCTCTAAATCATCAACTAATTTGCTCATAGTAAAACGCTCATAGTGTTAATCATACCGTTGCCAAATCACCTTGTTCTTCTAACCATTGTTTGCGATCTGATGCCCGTTTTTTAGCTAATAAGCGATCCATTGCTTCATCGGTTACAGAATTGTTATCAACCACATCATCATCGGCAATCGTTAAACGTATTAATCGACGTGTATCAGGTGCCATCGTTGTTTCTCGCAATTGCAAAGGATTCATTTCACCCAATCCTTTAAAACGCTGTACGTTCACTTTACCTTTAATCTTATCTTTTTCAATTCGATCTAAGGTAATTTGTCGCTCTTCTTCATCTAAGGCATAAAACACTTGTTTACCAACATCAATTCTAAATAGTGGTGGCATGGCAACACAAATGTGGCCTTGTTGCACTAAAGGTCGGAAGTGTTTAACAAATAAGGCACATAATAATGTAGCAATATGAGCACCATCAGAATCGGCATCGGCAAGAATACAAACACGCCCATAACGCAAACCTGATAAATCATCCGAGCCAGGGTCAACGCCAACGGCAACAGCAATATCATGTACTTCTTGTGAAGCAAGCACCTGTCCTGAGTCAACTTCCCAAGTATTTAATATCTTACCTCGTAGCGGCATAATCGCTTGAAATTCACGGTCACGGCCTTGCTTTGCACTTCCTCCAGCAGAGTCACCCTCGACCAAAAACAGTTCAGTCCTTGTCACATCTTGAGAGGAGCAATCAGATAGCTTACCGGGCAATGCGGGGCCACTTTGCACCCGTTTTCGAATCACTTTCTTGGCTTGCTTTAAACGTGACTGGGCATTATTGATTGCTAACTCAGCAATTTTTTCACCTTCTTCAGTATGATGGTTTAACCAAAGACTAAAGGCATCTTTAACTGCGCCTGATACAAAGCCAGCACATTGACGTGATGACAATCGTTCTTTTGTTTGACCTGAAAATTGTGGATCTTGTAGTTTCACGGACAAAACATAACAGCATCGAGTCCAAATATCTTCAGGTGATAATTTCACGCCTCGTGGTAATAAGCTACGAAATTCACAAAATTCTCGTAAGGCATCTAATAAACCAGTACGTAAACCATTTACATGGGTACCACCTTGTGCCGTTGGAATTAAATTAACATAACTTTCAGCTAACTCTTCATCAGGTTCTAATTGCCACATTAAGGCCCAATCAACTTGCTCATCATCGCCTTCAACATGACCAATAAACGGCTTTTCAGGCACACATTCTTGATCCGTCATCATTAAGCTAAGGTAACTATTGATTCCCTCTTCATAACACCAACGGTCTTCTACTTTTTCTTGGCCCGATAAATCAGTAAAGGTAACCACGAGGCCTGGACATAAAACGGCCTTAGCGCGTAACACATGACGTAAACGTGATACCAAAAACTTCGGCGCATCAAAATAAGATTCTTCAGGCCAAAAACGGACGGTTGTGCCTGTATTTCGCTTGCCAACCGTGCCAATTTCCTCAAGGTCTTTGGTTTTATCACCTTGTGCAAACGCTATTGCATACTCTTTAGCATCACGGCGTATTTTAACTTCTAAGCGTGACGACAATGCATTAACAACTGAAATACCTACACCATGTAAGCCGCCAGAAAACTGATAGTTTTTATTCGAAAACTTACCACCAGCATGTAAACGAGTCATTATTACTTCAACACCAGGAACGCCTTCTTCAGGGTGAATATCTACAGGCATTCCACGGCCATCATCAATAACTTCAAGCGAGTTATCTTCATATAAAATAACTTGGACTTGGCTAGCATGGCCAGCCACGGCTTCATCGATACTATTATCTATGACTTCTTGCGCCAAATGGTTTGGCCGCGCAGTGTCGGTATACATGCCTGGACGTTTTTGTACTGGCTCAAGGCCAGTTAAAACCTCAATCGCTGAGGCATCGTATGCATTCGTCATAATAATACTTCTCAATTATTTTTTGCCCGCAAGAGTAGCAGGATGAAAGCCCATCATACAAGTTGTTCGATCAAGTTAGTTTAAATTATTCGATCATAGTTATTGTCTGCTCTACTGGATAGTGTGACAGTTGCTTGAAAATTCGTCGTTTAGACCGCCTAGCATCATGTTGTCGCACAGTGATTAGGAAATGATAGGCCGTAGTTTGGTGGGGTTTACCACCTCAGTAGGTGTCTGAATTAAATGAACCACTACATAAACCTAACCCCGCTCAAGTAAATGAAATTTTAAAAGGCTTGCTGTGTGGGACTGATAGTTTTATTGTTCGGCTTAAGACGATAAGTAAAAGTGTGTTGCGGTATCGCCCTCAGGGAAGGCCTAGAAATGAAACTAAAGATAAAAAAGGGTAGCGTCCCCTTAATTAGGGAATTCCAAGATTAAATGGCTAAATACAAAACACATAAAACATACTGTTATGTGGCTATTTAACTAATGTGTCTATGCGGGTTAGAGACTGTCTCTTATACACATCTCCGAGCCCACGAGACTAGGCATGATCTCGT
>CAJXPP010000036.1 GCA_913058195.1 uncultured Gammaproteobacteria bacterium
CAACTCAATATGGTTGCCTGAATATTGTTGATACGGTGACATCATTGGCCGGTAGTGAATTACGAGTTGATGAATGGGGAATCGATGCGATTTATTCTGGTACGCAGAAATGTCTGTCAGCACCTCCGGGAATCTCACCTGTTAGCTTTAGTGAGCGAGCTATTCATAAACTAAGTAATCGGAAAACACCTGTAACAAGTTGGTTTTTAGATTTAAATCTTGTCATGGGCTATTGGGGTAAAGGCGCTAAACGTGCTTATCACCATACGGCACCAGTAAATACTTTATATGGCTTACATGAGTCCTTAGTGATGTTAATGGACGAAGGTCTAGAAAATGCCTGGACTCGTCATGCAGCGAGCCATGAAGACTTAAAACATAGACTTGAAAGTATGGGGATTAACTTTGTTGTAAATGAAAGTGATCGCTTACCTCAGTTAAATACCGTTTGGATTCCTGAAGGTGTTGATGATGCGGCAGTACGTTCTGCCTTATTAAATGAATATAATTTAGAGATCGGTGCGGGCTTAGGTGACTTAGCCGGAAAAGTATGGCGGATAGGCTTGATGGGTTATTCCGCTCGAAAAGAAAATGTACTTCTTGCGACCGCAGCATTGAAAGAAGTACTGTCAGCATAGAGCATTAAGTTTGATTTAGGTTTTTCAATTAACTGTTTTTAACCTTACTAAGCCCCAACACTTATACAGTGATGGGGCTTTTTTGTTGTCACAATTATTAGAATAAGCTGCACCATTGCAATAATAACGTAATAATTCATAGGTATAATTTGGTAAGTTATTCTCACTCACTGAATATTGTGTCCTAATTATGAAAAATATAAGGCTACTAACTAATGAGGGTAGTATTAGTAAAATCGAGTTTAAACACCATACATATGTCTTATTGTTATTGATGGTAGTAAAGTTGGTGAGCGTGAAGAATATTACGATGGTGTTGAAGGTGAAATGCGGCTTGTTATTTTTAATAACTTTGAATGTTTTATTCTAGGAAAACAAGGGTTTAAAAAAAGGTGTGGTAATTTTATCGTTGTCTGATATTCTTAGTAGGATAGGTCTTTGGGCTAACAATTTTAACTAGGAAAATAAGCGTAATTACTAGGAAACTATGGAAACGATTGCATTTTTTAATCTAAAGGGCGGCGTTGGCAAAACAACGTCAGCAGTTAATATTGCATGGCACGCTGCTAACGAAGGTATTCCAACATTGATATGGGACCTAGATCCTCAAGGTGCAGCGAGCTGGCTATTAAAGAGTAAAGTTAAAACTAAGCATGAGCCCAAACGCTTTTTATCGGGTAAAACACCAGTTGGTGAGCTAGTTAAACCAACTGATTATGAAAATCTCGACATTATTCCTGCAGGGTTTTCTTATCGAAATTTTGAACAACAGCTGATGGAGTTGAGTTCTCAGGGAAAAAAAACCTGATTCAGAAAATGATTGAGCCATTTGGCGAGCATTACTCTTTAGTTATTCTAGACTGCCCACCTAGTTTTTCACTATTAACCGAACAAGTGTTCGATACTGCCGACTCATTATTTGTACCTATCATTCCTACTCATCTTTCATTGCGAACATTTGAGCAAACCTATCAGTTTTTCAAAGAAAACAAACTAAAACCGAAACGCTTGCATGCCTTTTTTACTATGGTTGATAGAAGGCGAACCATACATAGGGTTATGCTTGCACACCCTCCAGCAGTGCTAAAAAATCGCTTAGATACGACAATTCCTTATGCGGCTGTTGTTGAGCAGATGGGTGATTATCGTGCTCCGCTGCCAGCATTTAATACTTCAGCTATTGTGAGCAAAGCCTACTCTCAACTTTGGTCCGATATTAAACAGACGTTAAAAGAATTTTAAGTTTAGTTATCAAACTAATGCACTAGAAGAGTTCACCGTTTTAATGTCAGCAACAAACCTAGCTGGAACGGATCGTGTCGCAGATAATATTAGTGCCTATCTAAAAATATTGATTGTCGAGCAATATATTATATTGCCGCAAGCTACGGTCCGGGGGCACTATTACCCTGTTTGTCTTAGACTGACATGGTAATAGCGCTAGCTATAGTAATGTGCGAGTATTGAGATAGAAGAGGTGAAGAGGTAAGGTTGGATTCTTGTTCTTACCGAATACTTCTTAATGATTCATTAATAGCAGATCAGGATACACATGTTTTTTTAGCTAGGTTAGACTTGATACCGAGCTAGTTATAGATGAATAGCCATCTGATATATAACCTTAAATGGTCTTTACTTACGGATAGCGTGGCGATGAATGAAATAAATCAACAAATACTAATGGCGAATATTTTGATTGTTGATGATCAAATATTAAATATAAGGCTGCTTGAACGGGTATTAACCCAAGCTGGTTATGCTAATATTTTTAGTACAACAGACCCTACACAAACGATAGCTTTTTATACCAAGCATGATATAGATTTACTCTTGCTTGATATCAGAATGCCCACTATGGACGGCTTTGAAGTCTTAGCCGAACTGAAAACAACAACCCCAGAAGCCTATAACGACTACCTTGCTGTGCTTGTTTTAACTGCTGAACTGACATCAGAAACTAGAAATAAAGCATTAACAGCTGGCGCAAAAGATTTTCTCACTAAGCCTTTTGATCAAATAGAAGCATTGCAGCGTATTCATAATATTTTGGAAGTACGTATTTTACATAAACAGGTCTTGCAGCAAAATGTAGAACTAGAAACTCGGGTCAAAGAGCGAACTCTAGAGCTTGAAAATAGCCGACTCGAGATTATTCGCCGCCTTGGGCTTGCCGCTGAATATAAAGATAATGAAACTGGCAATCATGTATTAAGAATGAGTCTATTTTCCCAAATGCTTGCAAGGGCAGTGGGTTTATCAGAGGAAGATTCTGAAATGATACTTCATGCAGCGCCAATGCATGATATAGGTAAAATTGGTATTCCTGATAGAGTGTTGCTAAAGCCAGGCAAGTTAGATTCAGAAGAATGGGCGATTATGCAGTCGCATGTGGAAATTGGTGTTGAACTGCTATCGGGAAGCGATGTTCCCTTAATGGTTATGGCTAAAAATATTGCTGCTACGCATCATGAAAGGTGGGATGGGAGTGGTTATCCAGCAGGTTTATCGGGAGAAAACATTCCAATTGAAGGGCGAATTTGTGCATTGTGTGATGTATTTGATGCATTGACATCTGAAAGGCCATACAAGAAGGCATGGCCTGTTCGTGAAGCGATGGACCATATTCGAAGTCAAAGTGGTAATCACTTTGATCCTAAACTTGTTGAAAAATTTGACCAAATATTAGATGAAGTATTGGTTTGTAGACAAATGCATTTAGACTCCGTGCCCTGAGAGAATATTGATGACACATGCTTTCACGTACCTTTTAAATAATGCATTTCTCAGGTTAAAAAATTAACATGATGCTTTTAGGGGGTGGGGATTTACCTGCGTTAACGTATCTCGCGAAAGTGTACGACCCATATCTGATAGTCGTTTCTATCATCATCGCTATTGTGTCCTCATTTACAGCGTTTGGGACTGCAGAGCGTGCATCCAATAGTCGCACTAATGTAAACAAATTAGCTTGGCTTTGGTTTGGTGCGATCTCGCTTGGATTAGGTGTGTGGGCGATGCATTTTATCGGCATGCTTGCCTTAACATTACCCATTCCAGTTAGTTACGATCTTGGCATGACTATTGTGTCTATTGTGCCAGGTATTGGAGCATCAGCAGTTATTCTATGGGCTATGATGCATCGTTTTATCCGTTTTAAACAAGCAGTGTTAGGTGGCATTCTGTTTGCTGGTGGAGTGGTAACTATGCACATTATTGGCATGTCTGCTATGCATATGAATGCAATGATGCATTATCAAGTGCCGTTATTACTTCTATCGGTATTGTCAGCTGTCATTTTTTCAATAATCGCTTTACAGCTGCAAATAAAATCTTTTACTGTCAACAGGCGACAGATTTTTAATAAAAATCAACTTGCTAGTGCAACAGTGATGGGGCTCGCTATATCAAGCATGCATTATATGGCGATGTATGCAACGGACTATTCAACAGTTGAAGAGTTGGTAGAGGTGGCCGGCGTCAGCGGTTCTACCCTTGCCACTATTATTGGGATATCAGTATTTATTGTTATTTTACTATCATTCCTAATTCCTACTGTTTTAGCTAAACAATATCAAAATATTGCTGCTGAGCTAAGACAGAAGTTTCAAGCTGAGCTATCACGAAAAGTAGCTATAACCGACTTAGCACATGATGCATGGGTTCACCTTAATACAAAGGGCGAGGTTATAGGTTGGAATAAAAGCGCTGAGACAATTTTTGGTTGGACAAAGCAAGAGCTCATTGGAAAAGAGTTGAGCCAATTCATTATTCCCCCCGACTATCGCAAGGCCCACAAGAAAGGAATGGCTCACTTTTTACTAACAGGGGAAGGTCCAGTCTTAGATAAAAGGCTAGAACTTGAAGCGCAACATAAGGATGGCCATGACTTCCCTATTGAGATATCAATTACAGCTATTTCCGTTGGGGAGAGTTATGAATTTAGTGCTTTTATACAAGATATCTCCGAACGTAAAAAAGCTGAAGAGGAACAAGTTCGTCTTCTGCGTGAGTTACAGTTCGAAAGAAACTCCTTAGATGAGCATGCAATTGTAAGTGTGACAGATTTTAAAGGAGATATTGTATATGCCAATGATAAATTTGCAGAAATCAGCCAATATTCACGAGAAGAACTGTTAGGACAAAATCACCGCCTCGTTAAGTCTGACGAACATAATGATCTATTTTATAAGGATCTGTGGGAGACCATTACTAGTGGTGATGTATGGCATGGAACTTTAAAGAACCAAGCAAAAGATGGCTCATATTATTGGGTTGCATCGACTATCGTGCCCTTTCTAGATGAGAATGGAAGACCTGAACGCTATGTTTCTATTCGAACAGATATTACTCAGCAAAAAGTATTAGAACAAAAATATGAGCTGGCAATGACAGAAGTGTTAGTTGAGAAGAAAGTGGCTGTGCGAGCCAATAGAGCAAAGTCTGATTTTTTAGCGTCAATGAGTCATGAATTAAGAACACCTTTAAATGCCATTCTTGGTTTTTCCCAATTGATACAGTTAGATACGGAACATCCTATAAGTGAAGAACATAAAGAGGATCTTGGTTATATCATTTCTAGTGGTAAGCACTTACTATCTTTAATAAATAATGTGTTAGATCTAGCGAAGATTGAGTCTGGAAGGAGTGATATATCGCTTGAAAGTATAAGCTTAGCTGATGTTATCAACGATACTTTGGTCTTAGTTCAGAATATGGCTGAGCAGAAGAGAATTGAGATTGATGTTATTGCTAAAGACTTATCCCTATTAGTAACTGCTGATTACACGCGATTAAAACAAGTGCTGCTGAACTTGTTAAGTAATGCGATTAAATATAATTATCAAGGAGGTCATGTCAAAATTGATTTTTATATCCATGATAAAAATAAGATTCGAACAAGTATTACTGATGATGGTATCGGAATAACAAAAGAAAATCATCACCGGATGTTCAGTGCCTTTGACCGACTTGGACAAGAAACTTCTAGTATAGAGGGGACAGGAGTTGGTTTGTTGGTGACAAAGAACATTGTGGAGCTAATGGGTGGTAAAGTTGGTTTTGATAAAGATCGGGCACAAGGTGCAACATTTTGGTTTGATTTAGCACTCACAAGTGAGAAGCAATTACAGCATGAAGAGCTAGAGTCATTTGATGTAGATGATAATGCTGAAATCGCGCAGAATTTAATGGGTAAGAAAACTATTTTATGTGTCGAAGATAATCCTGTTAATCAAGAGCTTATGTCATCATTCTTAGCATCAAAATTTGAACAATTTGAAGTGCATCATGCTAATAGTGCAGAGCAAGGATGGGATCTTATTGGACAGTATTGGTTTGATTTGATTTTAATGGACATTAGCCTGCCAGGCATGGACGGAATAGCGTTGGCAAATAAAGTGCGTGCGCTAAAAAATCCAAAGTCACAAGTACCTATTATTGCTGTTAGTGCTATTGTGACAGAAAGTACGATTGAAGAAGCTCAAGGTTTATTTGAGGATTATATTACTAAGCCTATTGATTTTGATGTATTGAAAAAATCAATTAAAAAATTTGTTCTCGTCGATAGGGACTGAGTCGTTTATCATTTCTGCCCTATTTAGCCCAAAAGAACCATTCCTTTCATATGTAGCTACCCTGAATTAATCATCTTTAACCATAAGTTTAACTTATAGTTAAGATAAAAACCTTTGAGTATCAATTATGAATTATTTCCCATACACTCGATGTGGACTAAAAATTACTGCTCTGTATTAAAAACAGTCTTTAAATTAATCCATGGTTTAAATAAATTCATTACTGAAGGTGATTCTTATGGCGCTAGTATCAATGCGACAATTGTTAGATTATGCAGCTGAACATCAATTTGCCATTCCTGCGTTTAACGTCAGCAATATGGAGCAAGTTCAAGCTATCATGCAAGCAGCTAATGCGGTTGATAGCCCTGTTATTTTGCAAGGCTCAGCAGGTTCTCGCAAATATGCTGGCGAACCTTTCTTACGCCACCTAATTTTAGCCGCTATTGAGGAATACCCTCATCTTCCTGTCGTTATGCACCAAGATCATGGTTCAGCTCCAGCAGTTTGTGCACGCTCTATTCAGTCTGGCTTTAGTTCGGTGATGATGGATGGTTCATTAATGGCTGATATGAAGACGCCGTCTTCTTTTGAATATAATGCAGGCGTGACTCAGACAGTGTCTGAAATGGCGCATGCTTGTGGTGTTTCAGTTGAAGGTGAACTGGGCTGCTTAGGCTCACTAGAGACAGGCATGATGGGTGAAGAAGATGGTCATGGTAGTGATGAGAAGTTAGACCCAAGCCAGTTATTGACCGATCCTGATGAGGCGGTTGAGTTTATTAAACAGACTCAAGTAGACGCTCTGGCCGTGGCGATTGGAACCAGTCATGGCGCCTACAAATTTACTAAGCCACCTACAGGCGATGTGTTGGCTATTAGTCATTTGAAAACATTACAACAGCGTCTACCCAATACACATTTTGTTATGCACGGATCAAGTTCAGTGCCTCAAGATTGGTTACAAATAATCAATAATTATGGCGGTGATATTGCCCAGACTTATGGTGTGCCAGTGGATGAAATTGTAGCAGGCATTAAATATGGTGTGCGTAAGGTTAATATTGATACCGATCTTCGAATGGCTTCAACAGGTGCAATTCGCCAGTATCTAGCTCAAGAAGAGAATGCAGCTGATTTTGATCCACGTAAGTTTTATAAAGTTGCAACAGCGGCAATGCAGGGTATCTGCCAGGCTCGCTATGAAGCGTTTGGTAGTGCCGGTCACGCCAGTAAGATAAAACCTATTTCTTTACAGCATATGGTTGAGCGTTATGACTCTGGAGAATTAGCGCCGCCAAACAGTTAACAACATAATCTCTTACATAAGGTAATAGAAACAATTCATTGTTAAATCGCATCAGAAAATATTGGAGAAGCGAAAGAATGAGCACACATAACACCTTAACCCAGTTTATTATTGAACAACAACGTAAAGTGCCCGAAGCATCTGGTGACTTAACGTTACTAATAAATGATATTGCTACAGCTTGTAAATGCATTTCTCACACGGTAAGTCGTGGGTCAATGACAGGAATGCTCGGTAGTGCAGGCACTGAAAATGTGCAAGGGGAAACCCAAAAACAACTTGATATTATCACTAACGATATTATGGTTGAAACACTAGAGTGGACTGGACATTTATCAGGTATGGTATCAGAAGAAGTCGATGATTTTATTCCTATCCCAGAGCAATATCCTAAGGGTAAATACCTTGCCCTGTTTGATCCCTTAGATGGCTCGTCAAATATCGATATTAATCTCACTGTTGGCACTATTTTTTCTATCCTAGCAGGACCAGAAGGTTCAGATGCTAGCCAAGATGATTTTCTACAAAAAGGTGTTGATCAAGTTTGTGCTGGATTTGTATTGTATGGACCATCAACAATGATGATCTTAACAACCGGTCAGGGTGTTAACGGTTTTACCTTAGATCAGGATGTTGGTGAGTTTATACTGACACATCCGAATATGACTATTCCAGAAGACACGCAAGAGTTTTCAATTAACATGTCAAATCAGCGCTTTTGGGAACCTGCAGTACAACAATATATTGACGAATGCATGCAAGGAACGGAAGGCCCACGTGATAAAAATTTCAATATGCGTTGGGTGGCGTCAATGGTGGCAGAGGTCTACCGTATTTTGACTCGTGGAGGTGTATTTTTATACCCGCTTGATAGTAGAGATAGTGGAAAGCAAGGCAAGCTTAGACTGATGTATGAAGCGAATCCGATGGGCTTTATTGTCGAGCAGGCTGGAGGCAGCTGTTCAACTGGTCTTCAACGCATTCTGGATATTCAACCTACAGATATTCATCAAAGAGTTCCTGTCATTTTAGGCTCTAAGAATGAAGTTAATCGTGTTATTGCTTACCATCAAAAGTAAGTAACTCTTTATCGCGATAGTAAATTATTTGAAAGGTTAAAAATTATGCGTAAACCACTTGTTGCCGGTAATTGGAAGATGAACAGTCCCGATGAAAGCTCAAAAACATTATTAGAAAATATACTGCATGATTCCAAGATGCTAGACAGTATATTAAAAGAGCAAGAAAATGCTAGTGCCATTGATATTGCACTATTTCCACCATCGGTTTTTTTAAGAGAAGCACAAGAAATACTGACTGGAAGCAATTTGCATTGGGGGACACAGAATGTATCTGCCTATGATGAAGGGCCTTATACGGGTGAGATATCAGCATCAATGATTAAAAACTTTGGCTGTGACTATGTACTAATAGGTCACTCCGAACGACGATGTTTGTATGAAAAACTAGAATTAGATCAGTTTGTATTGGATCAAATTGTTGCTGAGAAATATACAATGGCAACACGTCACGGTTTAAGCCCTATTATCTGCATTGGTGAAACTGCCGAAGATTATGAGGCTGGTAAAACAGAAGAGGTCATCGCTCGCTTATTGGATGTACTTATTAAGCATCAAGGGGCAAAAGCTTTATCTCAGACAGTGCTAGCATATGAACCAGTATGGGCAATTGGCACAGGAAAATCAGCAACACCAGAATGGGCGCAAGAGGTGCATGCTTTTATGCGTGAGCGGGTGGCTCAATCAGATACTGAAACGGCAGAGTCACTACGAATCATTTATGGTGGTAGCGTTAAAAAGGAAAATGCTCGTGCTATTTTTGCAAAACCAGATGTCGATGGGGGTTTAATTGGCGGCGCATCACTTGATGTGGATCAGTTTATTAAGATCTGCTTTGCTGCAGCATTAAAAGAAGCAGGATAGGTACTCACTAGAGCTAAATTAAAAATCCTCACTGCTAATCAGCAGTGAGGATTTTTTATAAATGAAGGCTTAGCTTCTATACGGCTATTGAATCCCTTTAGAGCTAATTACAATCATTTTTTCAATTTGCATATCTTCCATTGTGTAAGGTACACCACCAGTCCCAAGCCCTGAATTTTTCAAGCCAGCGAATGGCATCCAATCAACACGGAATGCAGTATGCTCATTTATCATTACGGCAGATGCTGCTAAACGATCAGAAATGTACATAGCTGAATCAATATTTTGGCTATAAACCGATGCTTGGAAAGCAACATCTAATGAATTAGCTAGTTTAATTGCTTGGTCTAAATCACTATAAGGATAGATACAAACAACCGGGCCAAATACTTCTGATGTAGATACTTTGCTTTCCATACTTGGATTGAAAAGAACAGTTGGAGCATAGCAATTATTAGGTAGTGAGTACCCACCAAAACCAAGTTCAGCACCCATGTCGACAGCTTCTTGTACCCATGATGAAACACGCTCCACTTCATTGGCTCGAATAAGTGGTCCAACTTCTGTTTGATCAGAAAGTGGGTTGCCAACAATCAATTTTTCAGCAGCTTCACTCAGCTGTTGTGATACATTTCTGGCAATTGATTCATGTACAAATATCCGTTGAACTGAAACACATACTTGGCCTGCATGATAAAAGGCACCTTTAGTTAGTGCTGGGATTGCTGTTTCAAGATTAGCATCTTCTGCCACAATGACTGGGGCAACGCCACCATGTTCTAGGGCGCAGCGAGTACCTGATGATAATTTTGATCGTAAATACCAACCCACTCGAGCACTACCAATAAAACTAAAAAAGGCAACACGGGGATCCGTCACTAATTGCTCGGCTATTTGATGATTTTCAGTTAATACGGCTTGACACCAAGCTGCAGGTAAGCCTGCTTGGCGGAATATCTCAACCAAACGGAGACACGAAAGTGCAGTATCTTCTGCTGGTTTAACAATAACGGGGCAACCCGTAGCAATCGCAGGGCCTACTTGATGTGCAATAAGGTTTAATGGGTGATTAAATGCACTGACGGCCACGACAACGCCGATCGGTTCTTTTTTTATCATCGTTAAACGATGTTCAGAGGCTGCATTAATACCCATGGGAACGGGTTTACTTGTTTCTGTTCGTAACTCATCAACACAGATGCGAATGCTATCAATGCAGCGTGCCATTTCGACTCTAGAATCGATTAATGGTTTCCCACCTTCATTGGCTGAGTTGGTGGCTAATTCTTCAAACTGATCTTGCATGAGGAGAATTGCACGTTCAAGTATTGCAATGCGTTGCGATGTTGATAGCCAGTTATCTCTATTACTATAAAGAGAATATGCTTGGGCTAGGGCTTCTTCAATATCATGTTCATTGGCTCTAGCAACCGTACCGATAATATCACCTGTATAAGCTGATGTTACTTCATGCTTAGTATCACTAGGCTTTTCAACACCAGCAATTACTAAAGGGAAATGCTGTATATCAGACATAATTATATTCCTTATAAGATACAGATTTTTTCTTGTAAACTTTCATTCAAAATAGAGTGGTTTAAAGAATAATCGACAGCAAGCTCTATTAAATGCACGCCTTCGGAATTTAAGGCTTCTTGTAAAGTTTTACGAAACGCAGCGTGACTTGTTGGACGATGTCCTATTGCACCATAACTTTCGGCATACTTCACGAAATCAGGATTAGCGTAGTCAAGACCGAAGTTATCGAAGCCCATACCTTCCTGTTTCCATTTAATCATGCCATAGGCATTATCATTTAGGATGATCACAACCATATTCAACCTGAGTCTGACAGCTGTTTCCATTTCTTGTGAGTTCATCATGAAGCCGCCATCACCGCATACAGTGATGACTTTCTTATCGGGATTGATGAGTTTTGCCAGCATGCCTGATGGAAGACCTGCTCCCATAGTTGCCAATGCGTTATCGAGTAAAAGCGTATTGTTTTGGTAGCAAGGATAATTACGGGCAAACCAGACTTTATATACACCATTGTCTAATGTGAGAATACCATCTTCGTCCAGTTCTTCTCGTATAAGCTGAACAGCACTTTGTGGCAATATAGGGAAACGGTCATCAAGACTGTATTTACTTATACGTGAATGAACTTCTTTTTTCACGCGATAGAAATAGCTGAAATCCCAATTGTCTTGTGGCGTCAATAAGTCTGATAGGCGATTAACGGAGGTGGCTATGTCACCGACAACGTCAAGTTGAGGATAATACACATCATCGATCTCAGCAGCAGAAAAATTCACATGAATGACTTTTGCACCATTTTCTCTCATGAAAAAGGGTGGTTTTTCAATAACATCGTGGCCAACATTAATGATTAAGTCGGAGCGGTCAATGGCACAATGTAGGTAATCATTATCAGATAAGGCTGCAGTACCTAAATAGGCCTCATGGCGTTCATCAACCACCCCTTTACCCATTTGGGTATTAAAGAAAGGGATACCTGTTTGCTCAATAAGCTTAAGTAAGGCCTGACTAGAACGCTTTCTATTGGCCCCTGCACCAATTAACAATAAAGGCATTTTTGCATTCTTTATCATTTCAACAGCATTAACAATAGCAGCGCTATCAGCATCTGGGCGACGCGTTGGTGCTACGGCAAATAAATGTGTTTTTGCATCTTCAGCGGCGATATCTTCAGGCAATTCAATATGAACAGCGCCAGGACGTTCCTCCATTGCGATACGAAATGCTTCACGCACAATTGATGTGATAGTGCTGCCATGTACAACTTGTTTAGTAAACTTAGTAATAGGTCGCATCATATTGACGATATCAACAATTTGGAATCGACCTTGTTTGCTTGCTTTGATTGGTTTCTGGCCCGTTATCATCAGCATCGGCATGCCACCTAATTGGGCATAAGCTGCGGGGGTGACAAAGTTTGTTGCACCTGGACCAAGTGTTGATAAACAGACACCAGGCTTACCTGTTAACCTACCATAGGTGGCCGCCATAAATCCCGCTCCTTGTTCGTGACGAGTCAGGATGAGCTTGATCGATGAGTTCTTTAGGGAATCTAGAAAGTCGAGATTTTCTTCACCAGGAATGCCAAAAATATATTCAACGCCTTCATTTTCTAGTGCTTTAACAAATAAATCAGATGTCTTCATTTTAGTTGATCCCTATCTATATTTGAAATAAAAAATTCCCTACATTGCTTTTGTATCATACTTTTAGATAAAAGTAACTTTAGTTATCTATGTAATGCTGAAGTGGGGAAATAAGTTAAAATTAAGCATGTTTTATATGTGGTTTAAAAGTAGGGGAGTGCTCGATGTTTTAAGTAGGTAATTAGCTGAGATGCGTTTATACCATCGGCTAATTAACTTCACTTTAACGCTATTTATTACTATGTTTTATACTATGCAAATATATGGGCTTAATCCAAAGACAGACAAAGCCAAGGTAAATTTTATGACGGGGGTCACCATGCGAATTTTTTTTCTAGCTTTATGTCTGTCGTTTTCTACAGCGGCTCAAGCTGGGGATCGGCTGGAAGGCATATCAGGCTCTTTAAATGAGGCTGGAAGTCTTTTTTCTGGTTGGTTTTCTGACTGTCTCTTATACACATCTGACGCTGCCGACGATCTACTCTGTGT
>CAJXPP010000037.1 GCA_913058195.1 uncultured Gammaproteobacteria bacterium
GAGTAGATCGTCGGCAGCGTCAGATGTGTATAAGAGACAGGGACTAGCCTGTGATATGCAGGAAATTTCAAAGGTTTGTAAGCTGAATGATGCCGTTATTATTGAAGATGCTGCACAAGCTTTAGGTGCAAGCTACCCCGATGGAAAGAAAGTAGGCAGTTGTCAGCATTCATTGATGACTATTTTTTCTCTACATCCTGTGAAATCAATGACATCTGGTGAAGGTGGGGTCATCACTACAAATGATGAACAGGTATATCAGAAATTATTACGATTACGAAGTCATGGCATTATAAAAGGTGATGATGCCTTCCAGAATATTGATAATGCTCAAACAGATGGTCTTACTAACCCTTGGTATTATGAAATGCAAGAGTTAGGTTTCCACTATAGAATCACCGATATTCAATGTGCACTAGGTTTATCACAGCTTAAAAAGTTAGATAAATTTATCGAACACAGGCGTCAGCTAGTTGAGCGTTATGATCTGGCTTTTTCTAGCCTGAGTTGGATTAAACCAGCACAAGATACTAGTCGTGAATATAGTGCGCATCATTTATATTCTGTGTTAATAGACTTCGATGCTATAGGAATTAGCCGAGCCAAAGTAATGAATCTGTTGCGTGAGAAGGGCATCATTACACAAGTACACCATATTCCTGTTCCTATTCAGCCATATTATAAGCAACTAGGATTTAATATGGATAATTGTCCTAATGCAGCCCAATATTACCAGCAAGCCCTAAGTATTCCCCTTTATTATGATTTAACTGAATCTCAACAGGATTGTGTGATTAAGATATTGACAGAGGTATTGTCTTGAAATTAGCTTTAGGTACAGTCCAGTTCGGATTACCTTACGGTGTTGCTAATCAACTTGGTCAAATTGATAAAGATGAGTCTTTTGAGATCTTGGAATATGCTAAAGCGAATGGAATTGATACGCTGGATACTGCTATTTCATATGGTGAAAGTGAACAACGTTTAGGTCAAGTAGGTGTTGAAACATGGCAGGTGATTTCTAAACTTCCAGTAATTCCTGAGTCATGCCAAGATATTTCATCTTGGGTTGAGGAGTCTGTTGTTGGTTCTTTAGAGCGATTAAAAATTTCAAAACTCTCCGGCCTTTTAATGCATCAGCCTCAACAACTTTTAGGAAATCAAGGTAACGAAATATTTACAGCCTTAAATAAACTTAAAGGACAAGGTAAAGTTGATAAAATTGGAGTTTCAATATACTCACCTGCTGATTTAGATGATTTATGGCCTAAATTTAAATTCGATATAGTCCAAGCACCGTATAGTATCTTTGATCGTAGGATGGCTACTTCAGGCTGGATGAAGACATTAAACAAGGCAGGAACTGAAGTACATGTTAGATCTGTATTTCTTCAAGGATTGTTGTTAATGGACTCTGTGAAAAGACCAAAAATTTTTGAACGCTGGAAATCACTATGGGATAGGTGGGATACATGGTTAGAAGAGCAGAACCTCACAGCGTTAGAAGCATGTTTAGGTTTTACATTAGCAAACCCAGATATAAGCCGAGTTTTAGTGGGAATAGATAGTCTAACTCAGTTGAAAGAGATTATAGCTGCATCCAATAGTCACAATATAACTGTTCCTGATTCTCTAGTAACTCAAGATGTCCAATTATTAAATCCAGTAAATTGGCTGAAACAATAAAACTGAGAAAATAAATGATTCTAGCAATACTACAAGCTCGATTATCTTCTACACGCTTACCCAAAAAGGTTTTAAAACCTTTGTTAGGCGAGCCTATGATTCTAAGACAAATTGAGCGTCTGCAACGCTCAAAACAGATAGATAAATTGGTCGTTGCAACTAGCAATGAATTATCAGATGATCCTATTGAATCATTATGTCGCAAAAACAATATTCAGTGTTTTAGAGGATCATTAGATAATGTCCTAGATAGGTACTATCAGGCTGCAATCATCGATAACCCAGATTATATTGTGCGACTTACTGCAGATTGTCCACTTGCTGATCCAAATGTTATCGATAATGTGATTTCATTTTATATGGCTGGAAATTATGACTATGCGAGTAATACCCTGTCACCTACTTTTCCAGATGGACTTGATATTGAAGTGTTTAAGTTTTCTTGCTTGGAACAAGCTTGGAAAGAGGCTCGGTTATCGTCAGAGCATGAACATGCAACACCTTATATATATAATAATCCACTGAAATTTAAATTAGGTAATTATGTGAATACTACAGATCTATCACATTTAAGATGGACGGTAGATGAGCCTGAAGATTTTGAATTTGTGACAAAAGTGTATGAAAGTCTGTATCCCATTAATTCTGAGTTCTCTATGGATGATATTTTGGATCTACTAAGTAAACAACCAGACTTGATGAAGATAAATAATATGTTTGCTCGAAATGAAGGGTACCAGAAATCATTAGACGAAGATTTTATAGTCAAATAACGAGAAGGAAAGATAGATTTATGTCAAAGCGTTATCAACGTTCTGAAGAGTTACTTGAAGTTGCCCTGAAAACGATACCTTTAGGAAGTCAAACTTTCAGTAAAAGTAAAACCCAGTTTCCTTATGGGGCCTCTCCATTTTTTATGAGTAAAGGGAAAGGGAGTCATGTATGGGATGTAGATGGAAATGAATATATTGATTTTATTAATAGCCTTGCAGCAGTAACACTAGGCTATAACGATGATGATGTAACACTGGCAGTGAAAGAGCAGCTTGAACAAGGAGTATTGTTTAGTTTACCTCATCCTATCGAAATGAAAGTTGCTGAAAAAATTTGTGAAATGGTACCTTGCGCTGAAATGGTAAGGTTTGGCAAAAATGGTTCAGATGCAACGTCAGCAGCAGTACGTTTAGCTCGAGCTTACACTGGCTGTGATCATATAATTGTATGTGGTTATCATGGGTGGCAAGATTGGTATATTGGTTCAACAGCAAGAGGATTAGGCGTGCCTCAGTCAACAAAGGATCTAACACATGCTTTTGCCTACAATGATTTGGATTCTCTAAGAGAGCTATTTAATAAATGGCCCGATCAGATTGCTGCAGTGATTATGGAACCGATGAATGTTGTTGAACCGCAAGCTGGATTTTTGAATGGTGTTAAAGAGATTGCCCATGATAATGGAGCCTTATTAGTTTTTGATGAAACAATCACAGGATTCAGGTTTTCAAATGGTGGTGCTCAAGAATTATTTGGAGTGATTCCAGATCTGGCTACCTTTGGTAAAGGAATAGCTAATGGGTTTGCTGTTTCAGCTGTTACTGGAAAAAAAGATATTATGAAATTAATGGAGGATATCTTTTTCTCCTCAACGTTTGCTGGTGAAACAATTTCTTTAGCAGCATCGTTAGCCACAATGAATAAGTTACAGCAAGAGCCTGTCATTGAAACAATGACAAAACAAGGTGAAAAGATAATTAAATTTTTGCGTGATTTAATTACTAAATCTGATGCAGAACATATTTTTAGTATTTCAGGCCACCCTGTATGGAGTTTCCTACTAATTAATGACATTGCTCCTTATACACAGTGGCAAATTAAAACTCTTTTTATGCAAGAGATGTTGGCGCGAGGAATACTTACGCTTGGAACACATAATATGAGTTATTCTCATAGTGATCGTGATTTAGATGTACTGTTTGAAGTTTATCGTGAAGTAATACCTCTATTAGTTAAAGCAATACAAGAAAATACACTAGAAAAACTACTTCACTGTCAGGTTCTAGAACCTTTATTTAAAGTACGGTAAGAATTATTTTGCAGGTTATTTTTAGAGCAGATGCTTCAATTCATATTGGTAGTGGTCATATCATGCGCTGCCTTACTTTGGCAGATGGATTAAGAAATAAAGGCTATGGCATCACATTTGTTTGTCGAGAGTTACCTGGTAATCTTATTTCACTAATTAAAGCGAAAAGCTATTCCGTTTATGCCTTAAATTGGCAAGATGAGAATAATATTTTTAATTGGTACAAGGATGTAACAGAAACGATTAATGTGATTGAGAGTAATGGTCTAAAGACGGATTTGTTAATTGTAGATCACTATCAATTAGATTCAGTATGGGAATCTGCAGTACGAGATTATACAAAAAAAATTATGGTCATTGATGACCTTGCAGATCGTAAACATGATTGTGATATTTTGCTAGATCAGAACTATTATAGAGATTTGAATACACGTTATCATGATTTAACTCCAGAAAATAGTTTGAAATTACTTGGACCAAAATATGCTTTGCTTCGAAAAGATTTTGGTGAAGCAAGAAAAAGTATAAGGAACCGTAGTGGAGAAATTAAGACTATTTTAATATCATTTGGAGGAGGGGATTGTTATAAACTAACGTTACAGGCTATAAAAGCAATCGTAAAGCTTAAGCAATCAAAAATTAGTGTCGACGTTGTTATCGGAAAAGCTAATCCTTATAAAAGTGAGATAATAGCTCAGTGCGATAGTTTAGCTGAATTCACTTTACATATTCAAACCTCTAGGATGGCAGACTTGATGATGAAGGCTGATCTTGCTATAGGTGCTGGAGGAGCTACAAGTTGGGAGCGTTGCGTATTAGGGCTCCCATCAATTTTAATTTCTTTAGCAGATAATCAGGTGGCTATTTGTAATGGGCTAGCTGAACTTGAAGGCGCTTTTTATTTAGGAAAACATCAAGATATCAACGATAATATACTTCATCAGTTTCTTAAAAAGATAGTATTGTCTCCAAATATGATTAGAAATATGGCTAATACTTGTGTGAATATATTAGATGCAAATGGCTGTGACAGATTAGTTTCATTTTTAGTGGAAGAGTAATGAAAATTTCAATTCTTTGTTCGGATAAAGATCATCCTATATATTTAAAACTTGTTGAATGGGAAAAAAAATACAGTTTATTTCATAGTGTGGAGTTACTTTCAAATAAGGCTAACTTGACAGGAGGAGATATCTTATTCTTGATTTCTTGCAATGAGATGATAGATAAAATAGAACGTGCAAATTATCATAAAGTGCTCGTTATCCATGCAAGTGATTTACCAAAGGGAAAAGGGTGGTCACCACATATATGGCAAATATTAAATGGTGAGAATGAAATAATAGTCTCACTGATAGAGGCTGAAGATTCTGTGGATAGTGGTGCTATATGGGGACAGCGGAAATTGTTACTGGAAGGTCATGAGCTTTGCGACGAAATTAATAATAGGTTATTTAATTTAGAGATAGAACTAATGGATTTTGCTGTTGAACAATTTGAGAATATTAAGCCTAAATTGCAACGTGATATCGAGCCAACATACTATAAGCGACGTACACCTGAAGATTCTATGATTGATATCACTAAAACACTTGAAGAACAGTTTGAGTTATTACGAGTGGTAGACCCAAAAAGGTACCCTGCATTTTTTGATTTCCGAGGTCATCGCTATATAATTAGATTAGAGAAAATTGAGAATATACAACCCTAGTTCAATATAAATAACCTAACTAATTAAAGAATTGATGCCATGCTTTATTTCGAATTATTAAAATCATTAGCTCCTCTAGACCGATGTCATTTAGGACCTGAGATGGAAAATGCTTATCAACAGTTGGTAAAATATTATCCTGGCTCTAGGTTACTTAAATACAATAGCAAGGAAGAGGTACACAAATGGAGTCTTCCACCGCATTGGGCCTGTACTCGGGGTGAACTGATTGATGATAATGGTAAGGTAATTGCCAGTAGAAAAAACCACAAATTGGAATTATTTACATACTCTCCACCCATTAATAAAACTGTTTCTCTAAATGAGTTGCAAGAGCACCTTTTTTCAGACCCTAATCGGCCAGATGCTATTTGTTTTCATTTTCGAAACCAGTACCGACATTGGGAACCCGTATGGGGATTTTCAATTCCTCATCGGATACGTGAGAAATTAACTAGTGATACGCAATATCATGTTCGAATTGAGAGTCAGATAAGTTATGATCAGCCGATGATTCAGTCAGATTATCATCATCAAGGAGAATTAGATCAAACATATCTATTTGTTGGTCATTTTGATCACCCAGAACAAGTTAATGATGGTCTTGCAGGCTGTATTGCAGCTTATGAGATTATTAAGAGACTGCAAAATAAAAAGACAAGATATTCATATAGAGCATTATCAAGTGTTGAAATTGTGGGATCTGTTTATTATTTAGATGATCCTCATAGCGGCGTAGAAAATGTTATGGAGTCATTGTTTCTTGGTTTTTCAGGTATAGACTCTTCTTTTATTTATCAACAATCTGTTAAGAAAAATTCAATGATTGATCGTATTGTAATATTTTTCTTATCATTCTATGGGGCTCAAGATAAAGTAGTATTTAATCATAGGGAGCTTATAGGTAATGATGAAAATGTTTTTGACTCGGTAGGGTATGAGATACCGAGTGGTACTTTGATGAGATGGCCATTCCCTCAATATCACACTGACTCTGATAATATAGATATAACTAGTGAAGATAAGCTGGAAGAAGTTATCGATTTTGGTCTCAGAATAGTAGATGTTATTGAAAATAATTATTATTTACTTGCAACATATTCTGGAATTCCAAGTTTAGCAAACCCAGATATAGACTTGTATTTAAGTTTAGATTTTATTAGTAATATTCGTAACGCATCAAATAATGATATGGAGCGATTTCAGTGTGACCTACCAGAACATGAATTAAAATATATGGAGAATAATACTCAAATACTGAACCAATTTATGCAAAATATAGTGAGACTGTCAGATGGAAAACACACAATATTAGATATTGCTGAAAGTTCGAAGGTTCCATTTGGTTTTGTACATATGTACGCATCTTTAATGGAAGAGAAAGGTTTAGTTTCTTTTAGTGAGACCATGTATGAGAAATAACTTTTTGATCTCTGGAATGTTTAGAACTGGAACAACCATGTTTGCTAGGATGTTACATTCTAATCCGAATATTATCTGTGCCTCAGATCCTTTTGCCCCAATTTATAAGTCATACCGTAATACTCTATCGACTATTTTGCATAATAGCTTGGATAAAAAAGCACCTCTCCATGATTATTATTTTGATAAGCAGCACAATGATTTATTTCAGGAAATACAAAAGAGAGACTTCTCGATTCTGATTGAGGATGATGAATTAGCCTCCTTAAAAGAAGAGATTGAAAAGCATTGCCGGCCTTATTCTCCAAAAATAATTTCTTATCTTGATGAGTTGAAAGGTAATACTTATGAAAAAGTATTCGATAGTGGCTTAGGAATTATACAAGAAGCTTATGCTAAACCCGGTAATAGCATTGTTGGTTTTAAGGAGGTGTGGGTTGATGAATTTGCCCCTCATTTTTTGAAAATGCATGGTGGAAATAAGGTCATCCATTTGATTCGTGATCCTAGATCTGTTATCGCCTCAAATTTTGCATCAGGATCAACTTATCCATTACTTTTCTTACTTAGGCAGTGGCGGAAAAGTGCTTCACTTGCATGCTTAAACTCTCAAAGAAGTGAACGGACAATGTTGATAAGATTTGAAGATTTATTGACTAAGCCGGAAGCAGTTATAAGTGCTTCGGTTGATTTTTTAGGTGTTGATTTCCACCCAAATATGACTAATCCATCTAGTTACCTCGATGGCTCAGGAAGGCCATGGAAGCAGAATACCTCATATGGAAATGGAAGTTTAGCTAAAAAAGATACTCAGTTATTTAATAAAACTGCACTAGATAACTGGAAGAAAGTATTGTCAGATGAAACATTAGAAATTATAGAGAGGTTCTGTTCTTTTGAAATGAAGTTACTAGGGTATGAGCTTACGGAAGAAAGAGATATAGGGAGTACCGACTTTTCTATCCTCGATTATCAGGATGATTCATCAAAGTCTGCCGCATGGATACAGTCATATGCAAATTATAATAATTTTACGGAAATATCAGTAGAACTGATGAGGTTGAGAGTTATGCAATCAAAAGTAAAGACCTCGGTTAAGACGAGTAATTTATTATTCTTAGATCCCGATATATTAAAACTGCGCGCAATAGGATTTTAGGACCCTAGAGTGTATTTGTTAGAATATACTTCATATATAAAACAATTTTTCATTTTTAATATGAAGCCTAGCTACAAATGAAAACATAAATAAAAAATAAGATGAGTGGTTAGATGAAAATAAAAATAGGTCAACACGTAATATCTCAAAATCATAAGCCTTTTGTTATTGCGGAAATGTCAGGTAATCATAATCAATCTTTAGAGCGTGCTTTATCAATTGTAGATGCTGCAGCAAAGTCAGGCGTACAAGCTCTAAAATTACAAACATATACTGCTGATACGATAACTCTGGATGTTAAAGATGGAGATTTCTTCATAAATGATGAAAATAGTCTTTGGAAAGGGCAAAGTTTGCATAAGCTGTATGAGCAAGCATATACCCCATGGGAATGGCATGCCCCTATCATGCAGCGTGCAAATGAATTAGGGATGATTTGCTTTAGTTCACCCTTTGATGAGTCTGCAGTTGATTTTTTGGAAGAATTGAATGTTCCTCTCTACAAAATAGCTTCTTTTGAGAACAATCATTTACCATTAATAAGAAAAGTCGCATCTACAGGGAAGCCTATAATAATATCTACTGGAATGGCGTCAGTTGCAGAAATTCACGAAGCAGTTACGGTTGCTCGTGAGGCTGGATGTGAGGACTTAATTTTACTTAAATGTACTAGTACCTATCCCGCAAGCCCTAAAAATAGTAATGTTCTAACAATTCCTCATATGAGAGAGTTATTTGATTGTCAGGTTGGACTCTCAGATCATACTATGGGCTTAGGAGCAGCTATTGCGGCAGTAGCGCATGGTGCAACAGTGATTGAAAAACATTTTACATTGTCTAGAGCAGATGGTGGTGTGGATAGTAGCTTTTCTATGGAACCTCATGAATTAGATTTATTAGTAACTGAGAGCGAACGGGCATGGCAATCATTAGGAGGAGTTGTATACAGTAGTGGTGAGGGGAGCGAAGAAAAGTCGAAAGTATTTAGGCGCTCACTATATGTCTCAGAAGACATGACGGCAGGTGAAATATTTACAGAAAAAAATTTGAGAATTGTTAGGCCAGGAAATGGCTTACCACCCAAATATTTTGAACAATTTCTCGGAAGAAGAATAAAGTGTGATGCGAAGAAAGGAACACCTATTAACTGGCAACTTCTTGGAGGCTAACAGGTGAATATTGACCTTATTTTATGGGTAAGGTACTGCTTACAGATCAGCCAGTTAATTGTGAGACATTTATAAATGAATAACATAGAGATTGTTACGGAACGTTTTGTGCTCAGGACATTATCTGAAAATGACGTTTCTTTAAGGTATTTAAGTTGGATTAATGGTGAAAATGCGAGCCCATATATCTCCTATGATGGTTCATATAAACAACTTCAGAGTTATGTTATTGATAAATCAAATAAACAGAACATTCTTTTTTTAGGAATTTTTTTAAAGGATAATTTACAGCATATTGGTAATATAAAATATGAACCCATGGACATTGAAAAACATTATGCAAATTTAGGGATTTTGATCGGTGAAAAAAAGTGGCAGGGCGTTGGTGTTGGTCCGGAAGTAATTAAGGCAAGTGCTAAGTGGTTACAAAAAGAAAAAGGTATTCAGCAAATTGTCCTTAGAGTTAAGATCGCAAATGAATCAGCAGTTAAAGCATATAAGAAAGTGGGTTTTTCAGAAAAAAATACACCGTATATTTCTAAAGTAGAAGGGATTCACCTTTCAATGGTTTGGGACCTTCCTACCCTATGATTGGAAAATTCATCTCGGTAAGAAAATCAAAGCTTAGAACCATCATGAGAGGGTATAGAAAGTTAAAGCAGTCTGGAAATTTAGGTAAAATTGCTGAAATAAAAAGAGTCCTAACTAATACTCCTATAATTGATGGTAAAGGGGCGAATACTTCAGTAATTTTCGGATCTGGCTCATCTAATGCAGAACTAGTTATTCGACAGTATTTACTCATCCGTGTAGCTGGGATAGGACTCAATAAAGCTCTTTTGTATGCGGAAGGAAATTATAACTCTAAAATTATTTATCCCCTTCCATCAGAGTGGCGGTTTGTATTGAAGCAGTATGGTTTTAATATTGCTGTTATTAGGTCTAGTTTAATGTGGTATGGGTATAGTTTGTTACTTCTTTCCTATGGGTGCATGTCTTTTATTAAAGAGTTTAGTAAAGAGTTACTATCTAAAATTAAACAGAAACCACCAGAACTCATAGGCAAATATGTCTATTTTAATGCTTTGCAAAAAGAAAACTTACCTACGGAACTTAAAGGTAGACAAAGTCATGATATTTTTTCTTGGTATTATGAGAATATGGGGCATGTAGACACACTTTGTCATAGTATTAAAGGAGCTGAGCCTAATATAATACAAAAGAGCCCTATTATCTATACTGAATCGCCAGTGCCACCTTTATTACATTCACAGAAGTTGATAAGGTTTTTAGCGTGGGGTTTTATTGCAATAACAATATCATTTATTGATCTCTTTAGAGGTAAATGGTGGAATGCAATTATGCTACATGAATCAGTTCTAGCTGCTAGAACTCGAATTCAAAGACCAGATAAACTGGCAAAGGATTATATGTTTCATAATTCAAATTGGATTTATCGTCCACTTTGGACATATGAGGCAGAAAAGTCTGGAGCTAGGATACTGTTTTATTTCTATTCAACAAATATAGAGCGGATATTGAAGTCGGATGGGAGTAAAAATATTAATTATGGTTGGCAAGCGTGTAACTGGCCAAATATATTAGTCTGGGATAATGGGCAAGAAGATTTTATTCGGAATGATATCGGTAATTCTTCATCTAAAATTAGTGTTGTCGGGCCGATATGGTTCTCAGCAAGCAAACAGAAGTTAGATGATTTACCCCCCAAAGCAATGGCTATATTTGATGTGCAACCAGTACGAAACTCTTTGTATCAAACTTTAGGCCTTGATTTTGAATATTATATACCAATTATAGCAAAGCAGTTTTTATTAGATATATATGCAATATTAAATGCAAATGACATTGCAATGGCCTTAAAGCGCAAGCGTAAGGTTGGTAGCTTAGCTCATCCCGAATACAGAAACCTTACTGAAAGTTTAGAGAAAAAGCCGAACTATATATCGATTAATCCTGATGTGGCGGCACCTGATGTTATTGAAGAATGTTTTGCAGTAATTTCAGCTCCTTATACCTCCACTGCACTTTTGGCTAGAGCACAAGGTAAGCCATCAGCTTATTATGACCCTTTTTCACAGTGTCAAAAGGGCGATCCTGCAGCACATGGTATTGAAATATTATCGGGTAAAAAAGAGTTAGAGAAATGGGTTAATCAGCTTGTGGAAGCAATGTAATGTTACCTTTTGGAGTTATTAAAATTGTATGGCATATAAACTAAATTCAATTCAATACGAAAGAAACCTTCGTCTTGAAGCATTGAAGAGTAATGGTAAAGGAGCTAGGGCACATTTTTTAGATGTTCTCAGTCAGGCTTTTAAAGGTGGCGATTTTGAGAAAATAATAGAAGCTTATAATTTTGCAACTACCATTGACTATGACCATGTAGGTCTCAGTTCTGATGCTTATTTGGTTCATCCACTTAGAGTTTCAGAAATGGTAATTGGGTTAAGTCAACCTTTGGAAGTAGATTACGTAATTATTGCCCTTCTCCATAATGTCCTAGAAGTGGGAGGGGTCGATATAGCAGTGCTTCAAGATAAATTTGGGATATCAGTTTCAGATTCAATCAAGACTTTGACTGTTGTTAGAGAGCTGCAATGGGATGAAAAATATAAACAAGAATATTATGAACGTATCAATTCAGGCTATGAGGGAATGAAAATAGTTAAAGTAATTGATAAATTAGATAATATGTTTATGTTGGGCCTCAATCCAAATGAACAGGTACGAGAGAAATATTTACATGAGATTAATACGCATGTCATACCAATAGCAAAGAAAGTATTACCACATTTAGTTGAATACCTTGATGTTTTATCTGAGGATGCAAAACAAATTGGGTATTTTTCCAATAATTAGAAGAAGAAAATTATGTCAGTAAACTATGAAATTGATAATCGTGTTGCAATTATAACTGGAGCTAGTTCAGGAATTGGATTTGCAGCAGCAAAAGGCCTTGCCCTACAAGGTGTTAATTTAGTGTTGGTTTCTAGAACCGAAGAGAAACTTAAATATGCACAAGCAGAGATTAAGGCTTTAGCTAATGTTGAAGTAGAAATATTCTCTGGAGATGTGATTGATAAATCGTTATCTCAGAAAGTGATTGATTTGGCAGTTAGCAAATGGGGCAAGGTAGATATTCTTGTCAATAATGCTGGAGGGCCACCGATGGGTTCTTTTTTAGAGCATGATGATGATGCGTGGGATGAAGCTCTAGATCAGAATTTGAAAAGTACTATTCGTTTTACTCGAGCAGTCGCCCCACTTATGATTGCTAATAGTTGGGGACGAATAATTAATATAACATCAACTTTAGCCAAAGAGCCAACACCGCTGATGGTATTGTCAGCAACAGCTAGAGCGGGAGTATCTGCGTTCTCGAAATCGATATCTTCAGAGCTGGCTGAATATGGTGTTACGATTAATACATTATGCCCTGGTGGAGTGTTAACTGAACGATTACATAGCCTCTTAATGACTGCTGCAGAGAAACAAGAGAAAAGTTATCAGGAAGTATTAGAAAGTAGTCAGGCAACGATTCCCCTAGGCAGATTTGCAGAACCAGAAGAGTTCGCTGATATGCTTGTTTTTATGGCTTCTGAGCGCGCGCGCTATATTACAGGAACAACCGTGATGGTTGATGGTGGCCTAACTAAAGGTGTTTTTTAGTGACATTAAGAAATTCATTTTCTGAAGATATATTCTCCAATGAGGTCCCTGTTTTCTCCGAAGTAGACATGAAGAAATCAGATAGAATTAAATCGATCTTTAATACATTGTATAGCTATCTGAAAACAGAGGCTAAAACAATTCGAAAATCTGGTGGTTTTGAAACTGTCTCTTATACACATCTCCGAGCCCACGAGACTAGGCATGATCT
>CAJXPP010000038.1 GCA_913058195.1 uncultured Gammaproteobacteria bacterium
TACACAGAGTAGATCGTCGGCAGCGTCAGATGTGTATAAGAGACAGATATAAACCCATAGTCTTTGATAAACACGCTCTTAGATTGCAACTTATAAAGTTTGTTGGTAAGTTAAATCACTTACATTTATATAATGACTAATATTAATTAAAAGAGGATTTACCGTGTCTTTTGTTGTTTCTCACGATTTTATTAAACTGACCACACATATCGAATTAAAAGCATATCGAGATAAGGTGGAACGTGATGAGAATAATCCTAGAAGCTATCTAGCATCTACAGATATTGAAGTTGAATCTCGGCAGTTATCACTTGATGCGTTAAAAGAGATGTCTGATGTTGCTAGAACTTTAGGTGATGATAAATCAACAAGTGCACTTAATGCGATTTTTCTGGCTAGGGATGGTCAGTTTGATACTGTTATTCCTAATTTCAATGCATTCTCATCGGTGCTCGAAGCTTATTTAAAAGATAAGTTGATTGATGGCTGGCTTTATTTTAAGAAGCAAGATGACAAGTTATATCCCGTACTAGTCACCCATATTAGTTATAAAACAGGCACAGAGCATATTTCAGAGTCTACATTGCTGCATGTCTGTCATGTTTCACCGAATCCAGACCAAGGCTATTATGGTTTTCAGCATGATTATGTTTCATTTTATCCGGGAGATGTGGTTCAAAAACGAATTGCTGATGCACTTGAACTAAAAGGGGTATTCAAAGAAACACCCGAGCTTAAAACTGAATATGAACTAAGTTATGAACGGTATCATCAGCTAATTAAAGATCAATTTTCAGAACAATTTGTAGCTAAAGGCAATATCTATAAAAGTAAAGATGATCGCGTACCAAATGGCTCTTTTATTGATGTTAAAGTCATTAATGATATGTCTGCTACAGATGTTAAAACGCATGAGCAGTTTAGAGAGTCCTGCCTAATTGATGGCTCTGAGAAATTACTCGCCTTGCCTGAATGGTCGCTAGTGCGCGTATTCAATTTAAACACACATGATTATATCTGGCTTCACGCTGATTATTTAGCACCTTATGAATATGATAAGACATTGAAAGATAAATTGATTTTACCTAAGAGTCACCGTGACTTACTTGATGTGCTGACCACCAATGTTGAAGCCTTTAGCGGTGATATTATTGATGGTAAAACAGCAGGAAACGTCATCTTATGCAAAGGTATTCCTGGTGTGGGCAAGACATTAACCGCAGAGGTATATTCTGAAATTATTGAACGGCCATTATATTTACTTCATTCAGGTTCGTTGGGTACGACAGCCAAAGAGATTGAAGAAAATCTAAGAATCGTATTTTCACGTAGTGAACGGTGGGGGTGCGTATTGTTGCTCGATGAAGCTGATGTATTTATCGTAAGAAGAAACGATAATATTGAACAAAATGCCATTGTTGCTGAGTTTTTACGCACGATGGAATATTTTAATGGTTTGTTATTTATGACGACCAATCGCCCTAATGATATTGATGAAGCCATTATTTCTCGTTGTGCAGCGATCATAAACTACGAAGCACCCACAAAAGGGGATGCTTCTAAAATTTGGCAAGTGATTGCCACACAATATGGCTACACCTTGTCAGAAAGCTTGTTGCTACAACTATTAGACACTTTTGAAGGCATAACACCTCGCGATATTAAAATGCTGTTAAGACTAGCATTACGCGTATCAGCAGATAAGAGCACTGAACCTGATATGGACACCTTTCGTCAATGTGCCATGTTTCGGGCAATAAGAATGGTTGAAAGTGAGGTTTAAATTAGATTTGAAAAATATATAAGCTTAAAATGAATCGAATCTAACCGTTTCGGTGGGCATAATAAATATGAGCACCCTTGTATTGCTGACGGAACACTCTTAATTATATTCAGACAGGTAAAAAAGAGGGAGTGATCTGCTTTTATCTCTTATCTGAAGATGGTTTAAACATTAGGAAATCATGACTGAAAAAATAGTACAACGTGATCATAGTGGTTGGGAAAAGCTACCTACAAGCTGGCCTGCATCTTTACGTCGGGTACTTGCTGCACGAGGTATTCAAGCTGAATCTGATTTAACTTATGCACTAGCTGATTTACCCAAGCCTGATTTGATGATGGGTATGGATGAGGCAAGTCAATTATTGGCTCAAGCTGTTTCTGAGCAGTGGCGTATTATGATTGTGGCGGATTTTGATACCGATGGTGCGACGAGTTGTGCGGTGGCTCTTCGTGGTTTACGCATGCTGGGTGCCAAGTATCTTGATTATATTGTGCCTAATCGCTTTGTGCATGGTTATGGCTTAACGCCGGAGTTATTAGCTGAAATTCCAGCAGATAATCAGCCTGATTTATTGGTGACGGTTGATAATGGTATTGCCAGCATTCAGGGTGTGGCAGCGGCACATGATCGTGGCATGAAAGTATTAGTAACTGATCATCATTTACCCGGCGATAAATTGCCTGATGCCGATGCAATTATTAATCCTAACCAACGTGGTGATAAATTCCCTAGTAAAAATATGGCCGGTGTAGGCGTGTGTTTTTATTTGTTATTAGCGTTGCGTCAGCAATTAAGAACGCAAGGCTGGTTTGAGCAACAACAGATTAGTGAGCCTAAATTACAAACACTGCTTGATCTGGTTGCTTTGGGTACGGTGGCTGATGTTGTACCTTTAGATAAGCTCAATAGAACCTTAGTGAATCTAGGTTTGGCTCGTATCCGTGCTGGACGAGCTTGTGCGGGCATTAATGCCTTGATTCAAGTAGCTGGACGCGAGTTTAGAAACTTAGCATCACAAGATATGGGTTTTTCTATTGCACCAAGACTTAATGCTGCTGGTCGCCTAGAAGATATGGGCATGGGAATTGAAGCCTTGTTAATGGATGATATGACTCAGGCCTTGTCTGCAGCACATACTTTGGATGATATTAATAAGCAACGACGTGGTGTTGAACAAGAAATGCAAGCTCAAGCCTTAACCATGTTAGATCGTATTTCATTACAAGATGAGCAGGCTGCTTTGGGTTATTGTTTGTTTGATCCTGATTGGCATCAGGGGGTGATTGGTTTATTAGCATCACGAATTAAAGAGAAACAACACCGGCCTGTGATTGCTTTTGCTCCAGGAAATGAGGGTGAAGTTAAAGGTTCAGCCCGTTCAATCCCTGGTATTCATATTCGAGATGTTTTAGCCTTAGTAGCAAGCCAAGCACCAGCAGGCATGTTAACGCGCTTTGGTGGCCATGCTATGGCGGCAGGTTTAACCTTGGATGCAGAAGACTTACCATTGTTTGAACGCTTATTCTTAGATGCATTAAAGCAGACGGTCGACCCCGCTGTGTTACAGCAAGAGATTATTAGTGATGGTGAGTTAGAGGCAGATGAAATCTCATTACCTTTAGCAGAACTATTACCGACAGCAGCACCATGGGGACAGGGCTTTTCTGAACCTTTATTTCACGGCACATTTGTGGTTGATACTGTGCGAAGTGTAGGCCAGCAGCAGGATCATTTACGTTTAATGCTGGGTTTGGAAAATAATCAACAAATTACCGCGATGGCATTTAGACACTATCAACCTGACTGGCTTAAACAAGGCGATAAGGTGACCGTGTGTTACCGTCTTGCCGTGAATGAGTTTAGACAGCAACGCTCAGTACAAATGATAGTAGATACTTTATTGCCTGCTTAAATATCTAATGTTTCAATCGTTACTTGTTGTCTAAAACTGGCTAATTCATCATTCGAAAACAATTCTGTGCCGGGGTGCATAACGGTGCCTGCACCACAGGCAATGCCATAACGCAGAGCCTCTTCAGGCGATTTACCAAGACTAAACCCTGCAACAAGACCTGCCACCATTGAATCGCCAGCGCCTACGGTATTGTTTACCGGCACTTTAAGCGCTCGGGCATAATAACTATTGTTAGGGCTAACGAGAACGGCGCCTTGCTCACCTAAAGACACACAAACATGGGTGACACCCTGTTGTTGTATTTTCCGTGCGTGTACGGCTACATCTGTAAGCTCGGATAAAGAATGACCGAGAATGGTTTCTAGTTCATAACGATTAGGTTTAATTAAGAATGGCTTGGCGTTAATAGCGTGTTTAAGCACTTCACCATGAGTATCAATAACGGCTCTGCCGCCAGCGTGATTAATTTGTGTGACTAATTCAGCATATAAACTCTGGGGTATATTCGGTTGGCAAGAGCCTGTAATAATGCCAAAGCCCTGAGCCGTCTGTTCAACAAAATCAGTAATCACTTTTTGAAGTTGTTGTGGCGGAATCGGTGTTCCAGCATCTGTGATTTGATATTGTGTTTGGCTATCTAATTCAATAATAGTGCTATTAATTCGAGTTTCACCCGATACACTTTCATAGAAAATATTTTCGAGCTGAGGTTTTAAAAGTACTTGCAGTAGCTTTCCGGTATTACCAGCAATAACACAAAAGGTATGAGCATCGATTTTCATACGGTGGAATGAACGACCAATATTAATGCCGTTACCACCGGGGTCTTTACGGGTTAAATCAGAGCGAGACTTCTGATCGGCCAGCATTTTATCAACATGATAGGTCACATCAATAGCTGGGTTGAGACACAATGTCGTTATGGTATTCAAATTAGTTTCAGTCATCGGCACACTCCTCAGATAAATATACCGTAAAATATGCAAGTGTAGAAAGCTGTTTGCATGAGCAGGTAGCTTTAATTAAGTAAAAAGTGATTGTATATGTCTAATATTCGAGTAAGTGCCTTTAGTGCAAAATCCTATGACGAAGCATTTCTGACACAGGCAGCTAGCTCTGAACTGTGTTTTTGTTGTTATAACTTACCGCTTAGCCCAATGAGTGCTTCAATGGCAAATGGCGTCGAGATTGTCAGTGCTTTTGTAAATGATGACTTAAGTCAAGATACCTTAGAAATTTTGCATAAAGGCGGCACGCGTCTTATTGCTTTACGTTGTGCTGGTTACAATCAGGTTGATTTACAGGCGGCAAAAGAATTGGGCATTGCTATCACTAATGTACCAGCCTATTCACCCTATGCTGTGGCGGAATATGCTATTTCAATGATGTTGGCTTTAAGCCGAAAGTTACCACGAGCTTATAATCGTGTTCGTGATGGTAACTTCTCATTAGATGGTTTATTAGGTTTTGATTTTTATGGCAAAACAGTCGGCCTTATTGGTGGCGGAAAAATTGGTCGTTTAGTGGCAGAACGACTTAAAGCCTTTGGATGTACGATTGTTATTTATGACCCATACAATACAGAAGCTGTAACAGATATGGGCTTTGAATCGGTTAGCCTCGATACCTTATTGGCTCAAAGTGACATCATTAGTTTGCATTGTCCTTTAACGGACGATACTCGTTATATTATTGATGAGGATGCAATAGCTAAAATGAAGCAAGGTGTGATGCTGATTAATACCAGCCGTGGTGCATTGATGGATACTAAGGCAGTACTTTCAGCACTTAAAAAGCATAAAGTCGCTTATTTGGGTCTTGATGTATACGAACAAGAAGGCAGTTTGTTTTTTGAAGATCATTCTTCAGAAATTATTCAAGATGATGTGATTCAACGCTTAATAACCATGCCTAATGTGCTTGTGACTGGTCATCAGGCTTATTTTACTAAACAAGCATTAATGCATATTTCTGAAACGACAGTGACTAATATCCTAGACTTTGTTGCAGGTAAAAAACTGATTAACCGCGTTGAAGCCCGCTAGAGTGATAAAACCTCTTTTTACAAGTATTGAGCAGGCAATGCCTGACTTTAAGTCTCGGCCTCAACAGGTGGAGATGAGTGAGTTTATTTTTAAAAAGCTACAGCAATCTGATCATCAGCGTATTGCTGTGGTTGAGGCGCCGACGGGTGTTGGTAAAACCTTAGCCTATCTGGCCGGTGCTATTGATATTGCATTAGAACAAAAGAAGATGCTGGTCATTAGTACGGCTACAGTTAACCTGCAACAGCAGTTACTGCAAAAAGACTTACCTCAGTTTGCTCAAGCTACAGGCAAGGACATTAAGTTTATTCAAGCCAAGGGCCGACGCCGTTACCTTTGCCCCAGTAAGTTAACTAACTTAGTTAATGGCGGTGTGCAGCAGGACTTAAGTTTTGATGTCGATGCTAAATATCAACAAGCTAAAAAGTTAACACGCGCAAAGGCCATATTTGAACAATGGGATAAAGGTCAGTGGGATGGTGATCGAGATAGTCGAACGGATTCAATTGAACCGGCTGTATGGCATGATATATCGACGGATTCAGAAGGCTGTGCTGGTAAGAGTTGTTCAAAATATCTGCGTTGTCCTTATTACATTGTGCGTAAAGAAATGCAGACAGCACAAGTGATCATTGCCAATCACGACTTGGTATTAAGTGATGCAGACTTAGGAGGTGGTTTAGTCTTACCAAACCCTGAAGAAGTATTATTTATATTTGATGAAGCACATAATTTGCCACAAAAAGCATTGGATCATGCCGCCAAGGCACTTAATTTTTCTCAACTTTATCAAACAACCGAAACAGCGGATAGCGTCTTAAAAAAGCTTATAAAAGCACTGGCACATCGTCAGCATGATTTTGGCTTTATGCTAATGGAATTACGTCGAGATTTGCCAGCGGTTATTGTTTTATTACAGCAGATGGAAACATTATTGCAAAGTGATGATCTAGTGAAAGACGTGATGGCTGGGAAAATATCTGAGCCACGCATATATTGGCAAAGTCCTTTGGTTAAAGCATTGGTCACACCTTGCCAAGGCTTGCTTCAACGAGCAAACATAATTTATAAACACTATAAAGTGTTTGCTCAGTGGATTAAGGATGGCATTGAGACACAGCAAGTTCCTAATAGAGTAGCCGAGGTGTTATTGCCACAAATAGGCACGGTGCAAAATATCTTCGGCTATTTAATCGATTTTATGGGTTTGTTTCTGGATGAAGATAAACCAGACTTCCCACCTAATGTACGTTGGTTATCGCATGAGAAATTTGCTAAAACAACGACCTTAGTTATTAATTCTGGGCCAATGACCGCTGCTTATTTCTTGGAAAAGAGTTTATGGAATCGTGCTTATGGAGCGGTATTAACATCGGCAACATTACGTGGTCTGGGCTTATTTCAGCGTTTTCGTAGTGATTGCGGTTTAAAACGCTTTGATGAGAGTCACTTTTTAGCCGTTAAATCGCCATTTGATTATCAGCGCGCCACTTTGTCATTACCTGAAATGACAGCCCTACCTAATGAGAATATGCAGGATTGGCAGCAAGAAGTAGTGTCACAATTGAATAAAACAATTGATATTAAGGAAGCAACGTTAGTCTTGTTTACATCGAAAATGGTGATGGATTCAGTTTATCGACAGATTCCTTCTGCCTTGGCTGGTTTGATTCTTTTGCAAGGTGATTCACTATCACCTAAGAATATGATTATTGAGCATGTTAAACGGATAAGGCAGGGGCAGGGCAGTATTATTTTCGGAATGGATCGCTTTGCAGAAGGGGTCGATTTGCCAGGAGAGTTATGTAGCCATGTGGTAATTACTAAATTACCTTTCCCAGTATTTACTCGTCCGATCGAACAAGCAAAACAGGAATGGATCCTACGCTCAGGAGGTCAACCCTTTGTGTCTTTATCTTTGCCTGCGGTAAGCATCAGATTGATACAGGCTTGTGGGCGATTATTGCGAAAAGAAACAGATTCTGGACGAATCACCATTTTAGATAGACGCTTATTGACTAAAGCCTATGGCAAGCAATTATTGAAACATTTGCCTGAATATAAAGTAATTTAATACAAAAAAGCCTTATCAAGTGATAAGGCTTTTTAATCAGAATTTAAAACTATAAAGCTTATTCTGAACGACTAGTAACTTCTAATAAGTGGTAGCCGAATTGTGTTTTAACTGGACCTTGAACGGTATTAATAGGTGCTGAGAAAACAACTTTATCAAATTCAGGAACCATCATGCCAGGGCCAAACTCACCTAAATCACCACCTTGTGCGCTAGATGGGCATGAAGAGTTTTCTTTTGCTACAGCAGCAAAATCTGTACCTTGTTCGATTTCTTTTTTAAGTTCAAGACAAATTTCTTCGCTGTCTACTAGAATATGTCGTGCTGTTGCTAGTGCTGCCATGATTATTTCCTAAATTGGAGTAAAATAAAGCAGTATTATATCAATCACTGACCGCTTAGTGAAATAGTGATGATTTATTCAGTAATTTCTAGTGTTGTTTCGTTGAAGACAATACTATCGCCAGCCACAATTTTCTTACGCTTTCTTGTTTCAACTTCGCCATTAACTGACACTAAACCATTATCAATAACTTGTTTCGCTTCACCACCACTTGCGACTAGACCTTCAAATTTTAGAATTTTATGAAGTTCAGTCGGTGATGTGTTTAGTTTTACTGTGATGTTATCTGACATAAGATAAAGGCCTGTTGATTTTAATTGTGATAGTTTACAGTAAACATATTACATAGTTGTAATGGTTTAAATTAACACGCAGTTAAAGAGGTTTGCAGAGCAAATGAGCACAGATAAAAACAAGCGACTTGATGACATTGTCGCGCAGGCAAAAAAATACCAAAATGAACGCGAACAAACCTATCGAGAACGTTCTTTAAAAATGTATCCGTGGGTATGTGGTCGTTGTTCGCGAGAGTTTACTAATACAAACTTACAAGAACTCACTGTACATCATCGCGATCATAATCATGATAATAACCCCTCGGATGGCAGCAACTGGGAGTTATTGTGTATCTACTGTCATGATAATGAACACTCTCGATATATTGAGCAAGTGCGCTATGGTAATTCAGCTGGTGAAAAAGAAGCGGAAAAGGCGAGTCACAACCCTTTTGCAGACTTAGCTAGTTTAATGAAAAAGTAAGTAAGCTCACATTTTATTAAAATACCAATTTATTCAGTAAGTTACTTTGGATAGTGTGAGGGAAATCTCATTTAAAAAGATAGCGCTATTATAGAATTGCAACAAATCAAAGCAAGAGGGATTTTCTAAATGAAACTATTGGTTAATATAATTCAGGTTTTAATAATTGCTGCGATTGTGTATCCGTTATTTTTACTGTGGGATAAAAATAATGTTGAGCATTTTTGTCATGAGGTTAAAGCTGGAATTACTAAACAGGCATTGATCTATAAGACAGACCATGCGCCTATTAAGTTTACAAAACCAACCGATAAAGATGACAAAGGCTATTGGTCTGCAAAGGTTGTAACCTATTCGCCATTTTCAGACTATCACTGCAAAATTAGAGGTCTGGGAGACACGGTTGCAAGTGCGTGGATTGAAGAATAAACCTCTGAATACAGCTGTATCCAGAGGCACTCTTTTATTTGTTAAATCATACTCTCAACATAGTTAATCATAATACCTGCAGCAACAGCAGAACCGATTACACCGGCAACATTTGGCCCCATAGCATGCATTAATAAGAAGTTATGTGGGTCAGACTCTAAACCAAGTTTATTGGATACGCGGGCAGCCATTGGCCCCGCAGAAACACCAGCAGAACCAATTAGAGGGTTAATAGGGCTTTTATTGCTGAGTTTATTCATAACTTTAGCCATAATAACGCCAGAAGCTGTACCAATTGAAAAGGCAAGCAGACCAAGTACTACAATAGCTAATGTAGTGAAATCTAAGAACTTATCAGCACTTAGTTTTGAACCTACGGCTAGCCCTAAAAATATAGTAACGGTGTTGATTAATGAGTTTTGAGTAGTGTTACTTAAACGATCAACTACCGCACATTCTTTCATTAAGTTACCAAAACAGAACATACCTAATAAAGGCGCTGCATCCGGTAATAAGAAAGCCACTAATAGAAGCAATACTAATGGGAAAATTATTTTCTCACGATGCGATACATGACGTTGTTGAATCATCTTGATTTTACGTTCAGATTCTGAGGTTAATGCGCGCATAATAGGCGGCTGAATAAGTGGTACAAGCGCCATATAGGAGTATGAGGCTACCGCAATTGCACCGAGCAAGTCAGGGGCAAGTTTACTGGCAACATAGATGGAGGTTGGCCCATCGGCACCACCAATAATCCCGATAGCAGCGGCATCGGCCAGACTAAAATCAAAGATACCAAATGCTGATAGTGCTACCGCACCCATTAAGGTAGCGAAAATACCAAACTGCGCTGCAGCACCTAAAAATAGTGTTCTAGGATTAGCCAGTAAAGGCCCGAAGTCAGTTAATGCACCAACACCCATAAAAATGATAAGTGGGAATGCGCCGCTTTCAATACCAACAGCATAAAATATGTGCAAAATACCATCGCCTTCGGCTAGTCCTGCACCGGGGATATTGGCAAGCACACCACCAAAACCGATTGGAACTAATAATAAAGGTTCGAAGTTTTTATTAATGGCAAGATAAAGCAGTAGCATACCGATCATAATCATGATGCCTTGACCTGGTGTCATTTGACTTAGGCCAGTGTTCTGCCATAGATGAAGTAGTTGATCCATGTGTTTAAGCCCTTATGCTAGTGATACTAGGTTATCGCCAACTTGGACGGTGTCACCTTCTTTAACTGAAATAGAAGCAATGATGCCTGCTTTTTCAGCAACAATTTGAGTTTCCATTTTCATGGCCTCAAGAATGACAAGAACATCACCTTCTTGCACAGTCTGTCCTTGACGGACTTCAACTTTCCAAATCGTGCCAGCGAGTGGCGCGACTACAGGCTCGCCATCTGATATTGCTGGAGCTGCAGTCGCTTGTGGAGCAGCAACTGGTGTGACATTACTGATATCACCGCCTTCAGCAACTTGTACAACATAGCTTTGACCATTAACCGCAATGGTATAAACCTCATCATCACTAGCAACAAGGCTAGCAGCTTCTGCTGCTTCAAGTGTTGGTACAGGTTCAAATGCATCTGGATTATTTCGATTTGCTAAGAATTTCAAACCAACTTGTGTGAATAAAGCGTAAGTTAATACGTCATCAACTTCACGTTCGCCAGCCTCAAGCTCAATGCCATCAGCTTGAGCATGACCTTGCAATTCAGCAGTGAGCTTATCCATTTCATCTTCAAGTAAATCAGCAGGACGGCAGGTAATTGCTTCGCTACCTTCGTCAAGTACTGATGCTTGCAGTTCTTTATTAAAAGGCGCGGGTGCAGCACCATATTCGCCTTTTAGTACGCCAGCTGTTTCTTTGGTGATGCTTTTGTAGCGTTCGCCAGTCAATACGTTTAACACGGCTTGTGTTCCAACAATTTGTGATGTTGGTGTTACTAATGGGATATAACCTAAATCTTCACGAACACGAGGAATTTCAGCTAATACTTCGTCAAAACGATCAGCAGCACCTTGTTCACGTAACTGGCTTTCCATATTAGTTAACATGCCACCAGGTACTTGTGCAGTAAGAATACGAGAATCAATACCTTTTAATGAACCTTCCCATGGCGCATATTTTTTACGAACATCACGGAAGTAGGCGGCTATTTCTTCAAGTAGAGTAATGTTTAGGCCGGTATCACGATCAGTGCCTTCAAAAATAGATACAACCGATTCTGTAGCTGAGTGACCATAGGTCATCGACATCGATGAAATGGCTGTATCGACAGTATCAGCACCTGCCTCAACACATTTCATGATAGTTGCTGTCGATAAACCTGTTGTTGCATGAGAGTGAACTTGTATAGGGATATCAATGGCTTGCTTAAGACTTGTTACCAGCTCAAAAGCTGAGTAAGGCTTAAGTAAACCAGCCATATCTTTAATACATAATGAGTGAGCACCCATATCTTCAATACGCTTGGCTAAATCAACCCATGTGTCTAAATTATGGACTGGGCTTTGAGTGTACGAAATAGTACCTTGAGCATGGCGGTCATTTTCTTGTACGGCTTTAATAGCAGTTTCAAGATTACGAGGGTCATTCATGGCATCAAACACGCGGAATACATCGACACCATTAATGGCTGCACGCTCAACAAATTTTCTGACTACATCATCTGCGTAATGGCGGTAACCTAGTAGATTTTGGCCTCGTAGCAACATTTGTTGTCGAGTATTTGGCATGGCTTCTTTCAAGCTGCGGATTCGGTGCCAAGGATCTTCACCTAGATAACGAATGCAGGCATCGAAGGTTGCGCCGCCCCAAGTTTCAACGGACCAGTAACCTACTTGGTCAAGTTTTGGTGCGATAGGGAGCATGTCTTCAAGGCGTAAGCGGGTGGCAAATAGAGATTGGTGGGCATCACGTAATACGACGTCTGTGATCCCTAATGCTTGTTTTGGTTCGGACATAAATGACCTTTAAAGAGTTAAAAAGAGTATTTGGCTGATAAGCCGCAACTATTCTTTGTTAGAACGATATTTGTGAACGGCTGCTGTTAAAACAGAGATAAGAGTTTTATCTTCCGTTTTTTCTTGTACAACGAGCGGTCCATGCCGAGGAATAAATGTAGTAGGTGATGGCACACCTTCATCAGGAATAACACCTACATTTTTTTCAACTTTGATGATGATCCATGACATTAATGAGGTCACAAACACTAATAATGTTAGAAATAAGAAAACAAAGCCGATACCAAACAACATTAAAGTAAGGCCTTCGTCTATTAAGCTAGATGCTTCCATCTACACTTCCCCTCAAAACAATCAACAAGTTATGCTATTAAGTTAAATAAACCATTAGCAAAAGAGCAGCTATTATATCAGTTATGACAGATATCACATTAATCAGCATTACATTTTATGTAGCTAGTTAGGAATATTCAGTAGAAATAGAACCTGTTATCAAGGCTTGTTTTATTTCAATGCCACTAAAATTTTTGACAAGAATAATAGTACTAAATTCAGTGTGTGATTGATCTGCTTATATATAGCTGTCTCTTATACACATCTGACGCTGCCGACGATCTACTCTGTGTAGA
>CAJXPP010000039.1 GCA_913058195.1 uncultured Gammaproteobacteria bacterium
TACGTTTTGCTATTCGTGAAGGTGGCCGTACAGTTGGCGCCGGCGTTGTTAGTAAAATTACAGAGTAATAGATAATGGCAACAAACCAAACTATTAGAATCAGATTAAAATCATTCGATCACCGTTTGATTGACCAATCTGCAAAAGAAATTGTTGAAACTGCAAAACGTACTGGCGCACGTATCAATGGACCAATTCCATTGCCTACAAAGAAAGAACGTTTTACAATTTTGATCTCACCACATGTTAATAAAGATGCGCGTGATCAGTACGAGATTCGTACTCACAAACGTCTTATGGATATCGTGGAACCTACTGATAAAACAGTAGACGCATTAATGAAACTGGATCTCGCCGCAGGTGTTGACGTCCAGATTAAATTAAATTAAGAAGGGGCTTGGACAATGACTATTGGACTTGTCGGCCGTAAGCGTGGAATGACACGTGTCTTCACTGAAGACGGTGTATCTACACCAGTTACGGTAATTGAAGTTGAATCAAATCGCGTAAGCCAGTTAAAAACTATCGAAACTGATGGTTATAACGCTGTGCAAGTTACGGTTGGTTCTAAAAAAGCATCACGTGTGACTAAGCCTCAAGCTGGTCACTTTGCAAAAGCTGAATCTTCAGCTGGATACAAAGTATGTGAGTTTGCAACTGACGTTGCTGCTGATTTAGAAGTTGGTTCTGAAATTAAAGTTAACATCTTAGAAGCAGGTCAATCTATCGATGTTACTGGTATTACAAAAGGTAAAGGTTTTGCCGGTGTAATGAAACGTTATAGTTTCCGTGGTGGCGATGCTACTCATGGTAACTCTATCTCACATAGAGCGCCTGGCTCTATCGGTCAGTGTCAGACACCTGGTCGCGTTTTCAAAGAAAAGAAAATGGCAGGCCATATGGGTGATGTACAACGTACCTTACAAAACCTTTCTGTTGTTCGTATTGATGAAGAACGTGGCTTAGTGCTTGTTAAGGGTTCTGTACCTGGCGCAAATGGCGGCGACGTAATCATTCGACCAGCTGTTAAAGCTTAAGATTCTTAGGGGAATATTGTGGATCTTCAATTACAATCTTTCGATGGTGGCAAAGCTGGAAGCATTACTGTTTCTGATGCGATGTTCGATCGAGAATACAATGAATCTTTGGTTCATCAAGTTGTGACAGCGTTTTTAGCTGGTGCACGTAGCGGTACTCACGCACAAAAAACACGCTCTGAAGTTAGCGGTGGTGGACGTAAGCCATTTGCTCAAAAAGGTAGTGGTCGTGCTCGTGCTGGTACAATCCGTAGCCCATTGTGGCGTTCGGGTGGTACTACTTTCGCTGCTAAGCCTCGCGACTATAGCCAAAAGGTTAACCGTAAAGTTTACCGTAGTGCAATTTGCACAATCTTATCTGAGTTACGTCGTAAAGACGCACTTGTTATCGTTGATAAGGTTGACCTTGAAACACCTAAAACAAAAGACTTGCTTGCTAAAGTAACCGGTTTAGGTCTGAAAAATGCACTTATTGTTTCTGAAAATGCAGCTGGTAATTTAGATCTTGCATCACGCAATCTATATAACATCGGTGCTACTGATGCTGCTCATGTGAACCCTGTTTCATTGTTACGATTTGAAAAAGTTGTAATGAGTGAAGACTCTGTTCGCAAGTTAGAGGAGTCATTAGTATGAATCTTGAAAGATTAACTAAGATTATTGTTGGCCCTGTTGTTGCTGAGAAAGCATCACGTGTCGCTGAACAACATAATCAAGTTGTATTAAAAGTACTACCTAGTGCAAATAAACTTGAAATTAAACATGCTGTTGAGAATATGTTTGACGTTAAAGTTGCATCAGTAACAACGACTAATGTGAAAGGTAAAGTTAAACGCACAGGTCGTATTATGGGCAAGCGTAGTGACTGGAAAAAAGCATATGTCACTCTTGTTGATGGCGCAGACATCAACTTCCTTGGCGAATAAATTTAAAGAATTGATGAGGAAACAGGAATGGCACTAAAAAAGGCTAAACCTACATCAGCCGGACGCAGGTTTGTTGTTCAGGTTAAAACAGATGACTTACATAAAGGCGCACCTTATGCACCTTTAGTTGAGAAAAAATCTAAAACTGGTGGACGTAATAACGCAGGTCGTATCACGGTAAGACATCGTGGTGGTGGTCATAAACAACGTTACCGTATGATTGATTTCAAACGTTTAAAAGATGGCATTCCAGCTGTTGTTGAACGTATTGAATATGATCCTAATCGTACTGCTCACATCGCATTGCTTAGCTATGCTGATGGTGAAAAAGCATACATCATTGCACCTAAAGGTATAGTTGCTGGTGACCGTCTAGAATCAGGCGACAATGCTGCAATCCGTGCAGGTAACTGCTTGAAATTGTCTGGTATCCCATTGGGTAGCACAATACATTGCATCGAAATGAAACCTGGTAAAGGTGCTCAAATCGCTCGTAGTGCAGGTGGTAGCGCTCAATATGTTGCACGAGAAAATGGTTATGCAACAGTACGTTTACGTTCAGGCGAAATGCGTAAGATTCCATTAGATTGCAAAGCGACACTTGGTGAAGTAGGTAATGGCGAACACGCATTACGTTCATTAGGTAAAGCAGGTGCAACTAGATGGCGTGGTGTTCGTCCAACCGTTCGTGGTGTTGTGATGAACCCAGTTGATCATCCACATGGTGGTGGTGAAGGCCGTACATCAGGTGGACGTCACCCTGTATCACCTTGGGGTATGCCAACTAAAGGCTACAAAACTCGTAAAAACAAGCGTACAGATAGTTTGATTGTACGTCGTCGTAATAAGAAATAGGTAGGAATATACATGCCGCGTTCAATTAAAAAAGGTCCTTTTATAGACCAGCACCTTGAAAAGAAGGTCTTTGAAGCGATTGAAACTGATAACAAACGTCCAATCAAAACTTGGTCACGACGTTCTATGATATCTCCAGAAATGATCGGCTTAACAATCGCTGTTCATAATGGTAGACAACATATGCCAGTTTTCATTACAGAAGATATGGTCGGTCACAAGTTGGGCGAGTTTTCACCAACTCGTACTTTCCGCGGTCACATCGCTGATAAAAAAGCTAAACGATAAGGTAAGATAAAGATGGCGACTACAGCAAAATATAGCTATGCAAGAATCTCTGCCCAGAAAGTACGTTTGGTGGCAGATCAGATAAGAGGTTTACCGGTAGAAAAAGCTATAAATCTACTATCATACAGCCCAAAGAAAGCTGCTTCTTTAATGAAAGAAGTATTAAACTCTGCAATCGCAAATGCAGAGCATAATGACGGCGCAGATATCGATGAGTTGTATGTTTCAACCGTAATGGTTGATGACGGTTCAACTATGAAACGTATGTCACCACGAGCTAAAGGCCGTGGTAACCGTATCCTTAAACGTACAAGTCACATCACTGTGATTGTCGACGAAAAGTAAGAGAGAATACTTATGGGACAAAAGGTTCACCCAATTGGCTTCAGACTTGGTATAATTAAGGATTGGAATTCGATCTGGTATGCTGACTCTGCTAATTTTCCTATCATGCTTAATAATGATCTGAAAGTACGTGCATTTCTAAAAGAGAAATTAGCACATGCATCAGTAAGCAAAATTCAGATCGATAGACCAGCAAAAAATGCCAAGATCACGATACATACGGCTCGTCCGGGTATTGTTATCGGTAAAAAAGGCGAAGACATAGATAAACTTCGTATTGCTTGCTCTAAAATTATGGGTGTGCCAGTTAACGTTGGCGTCGAAGAAATTCGTAAGCCTGAGCTTGATGCAACATTAGTTGCTGAGAGTGTAGCGCAACAACTTGAGCGTCGTATTATGTTTAGACGTGCAATGAAACGCGCCGTTACAAATACTATGCGTTTAGGTGCTGAAGGTATTCGTATTAATCTAGCTGGCCGTTTAAACGGTGCAGAGATTGCTCGTACAGAATGGTATCGTGAAGGTCGTGTGCCTCTACATACATTGCGTGCAGATATTGATTACGGTACTGCTGAAGCAAACACGACTTACGGTATCATCGGTATCAAAGTTTGGATTTTTAAGGGTGAGGTTTTTGATGCGCATGCACCAGTACCAGCCCAAGCAGAAAAATAAGGTTTTAACCAATGTTACAGCCAAAAAGAACGAAATTTAGAAAGCAGATGAAGCTGCGTAACCGAGGCTTGGCCCAACGTGGTGCTAAAGTAAGCTTTGGTGAGTTTGGACTTAAGTCTTTAGATCGTGGACGCATTACAGCGCGTCAGATCGAAGCTGCACGTCGAGCTATGACACGTTATGTTAAGCGTGGTGGTAAAATTTGGATCCGTGTATTTCCAGATAAGCCGATTACAAGTAAGCCGTTAGAAGTGCGTCAAGGTAAAGGTAAGGGTAATGTTGAATATTGGGTTGCTAATGTGCAGCCTGGTCGCATGCTCTATGAGATGGAAGGTGTAAGTGAAGAAGTTGCGCGTGAAGCGTTCCGTCTTGCAGCTGCTAAGCTTCCTATTAAGACAACATTTGTAACTCGAGCGATACTGTAATGAAAGCAAGTGAAATCAGAGCGAAGTCTGCTGAAGATATAAGTAAAGAGTTAGAAGCTCTTCATAAAGAACAGTTTAATTTACGCATGCAAAATGCGACCGGTCAATTGCAACGAACAAGCGAAATGCGCCGTGTTAGTCGTGATATTGCCCGAATTAAAACTGTAGTTAACGAAAACACATAGGGCATATAAAGATGAGTGAACAAGAAAGTACAACACGTTCATTAACTGGTCTTGTTGTTAGCGACAAGATGGATAAGACAATCACAGTGTTGGTTGAACGTAAAGTAGCCCATCCGATATACAAAAAATATGTCAAAAAGTCTACAAAATTGCATGCTCATGATGAAAAGAATGAATGCAATATTGGCGACGTGGTGAGTATCACTTCTAGTCGACCATTATCTAAGACTAAGTCTTGGAATTTGGTTGAAGTTATTGAGCGTGCTAAATAGCACCGCACTAAACATTGGAGTTTAGACTATGATTCAAATGCAAAGCAGTCTTGAAGCCGCCGATAACAGTGGTGCAAAGCGCGTTGAATGTATAAAAGTGTTAGGCGGTTCACACCGTCGTTACGCTGGTATTGGTGATGTAATTAAAGTCACTATTAAAGAAGCAACACCCCGTGGTAAAGTTAAAAAGGGTGAGGTTCATAACGCAGTAATCGTCCGTACACGTAAAGGTGTTCGTCGTCCAGACGGTTCAGTTATTCGCTTCGATACTAATGCAGCTGTATTGTTAAACGCAGCACAGCAACCGATTGGTACACGTATTTTTGGCCCAGTTACGCGTGAGCTTCGTGGAGAAAAATTCATGAAGATTATATCGTTAGCGCCAGAAGTATTATAAGTAGGTATTCGAGATGGAAAGATTAGTAAAAGGTGATCAAGTTATTGTCGTAGCTGGTAAAGACCGCGGCAAGACTGGTGAAGTTACAGTTCGTGGTGTAAATGGTAAGTTTGTTGTTCAAGGTCTTAACCTTGTTAAAAAGCATACTAAACCTAACCCGCAAATGGGTGCTGCCGGTGGTATCGTTGAGAAAGAGATGCCGATTGATGGTTCGAATCTAGCTTTAGTTAACCCTGCTACTGGCAAGGCTGACAAAGTTGGTTTTAAAGTGTTAGAAGATGGCCGTAAGGTTCGCTTCTTCAAGTCAAACGGCGAAGTCGTTGGCGCTTAAGATAAAGAATTAGGTATATACAGTGAGCAGATTAAAAGAATTTTATCGTGATACTGTAGTTGAGCAGTTAACAGAACAGTTCGGCTATAAGTCAGTAATGGAAGTTCCAAGAATTACCAAGATCACTCTTAATATGGGTGTTGGTGAGGCTCTTACTGATAAGAAAGTATTAGAAAACGCAGTGGCTGACATGGAAAAAATTTCAGGTCAAAAAGTTGTCGTTAATAAGGCTAAAAAGTCTATTGCAGGCTTTAAGCTACGTGAAGGATGGCCAGTAGGTTGTAAAGTAACTCTACGTTCAGAAAGAATGTATGATTTTCTTGACCGCCTAGTAACCATTTCTATTCCTCGCATTCGTGATTTTCGTGGTTTAAACCCGAAATCATTCGATGGTCAAGGAAACTATAGTATGGGGGTTAAAGAGCAAATTATCTTCCCAGAAATCGAGTACGATAAAATTGATAAGCTACGTGGTATGGATATAACTATCACAACAACTGCTAAAACAGCAGATGAATCACGTGCATTATTATCAGCTTTTAAGTTTCCTTTTAGAAAATAGATTTAGGTTAGTGGAGTAAGTTATGGCTAAACGTAGCATGATTAATCGTGAGATTAAACGAGCAAAATTAGTTCAAAAATATGCAGTCAAGCGTGAAGAGTTGAAAAAACAAATGCTTGATATGACTTTAAGTTTTGATGATCGTCAAGAAGCCGCGAAGAAATTTCACGCGCTTCCAAGAGACTCAAGTTCAGTACGGATGAGAAACCGTTGTGAAATCACCGGTCGTCCACACGGTTATTACCGTAAGTTTGGATTATCTAGAAATAAACTGCGCGAACATGCAATGAAAGGGGATATCCCCGGCCTTGTAATGGCGAGCTGGTAATCAACCTTAAACTGGAGCTAATATAAAATGAGTATGACAGATCCTGTTGCAGATATGCTTACCCGTATTCGTAACGCACAGCAAGCAAACAAAACTGAAGTTTCAATGCCTTCTTCAAAAGTGAAGTTAAGTATTGCAGATGTATTAAAAGACGAAGGTTATATCTCTTCATATGAAACGAGTGATGTCGATGGGAAAGCAACGCTTTCTATCTCACTTAAATACTTTGAAGGTAAAGCTGTAATTTCAAAAATTGACCGTGTAAGCCGTCCAGGTTTACGTGTGTACAAGTCAGCGAAAGATTTACCAAAAGTCATTAACGGACTCGGCGTAGCTATTGTGTCAACATCGAAAGGTGTAATGGCAGATCGTAAGGCGAGAGAATTGGGCCAGGGCGGCGAAGTCCTTTGCGCAGTTAGTTAAGCCTTATAATTGGAGATTTAAGAATGTCACGTATAGCAAATGCTCCTGTCGAAATACCAGCTGGTGTTGAGATATCACTTAACGGTGCAGAAATTTCAGTTAAAGGTGCTAAAGGCACTTTGACTAGAACTCTTAACGCACATGTTGAAGTAGAACAGCAAGGTAGCGAATTAAAAGCTGCAGCTCGTAGTACATCAAAACAAGCCGTTGCATTAGCAGGCACTACTCGTGCGCTAATCAATAATATGGTACTTGGTGTTTCTCAAGGTTTTGAGAAAAAACTAACGCTAGTAGGTGTTGGTTACAGAGCGAAGGCACAAGGTAATAAATTAGACCTTACATTAGGTTTTTCTCATCCTGTTCAATATGAAGTTCCTGAAGGCATTACAATTGTAACGCCAAGTCAGACTGAAGTTGTTATTACAGGTGCGGATAAACAAGTAGTAGGTCAGGTTGCAGCAGATATCCGCGCATACCGTCCACCAGAACCTTATAAAGGTAAGGGTGTGCGTTACTCGGATGAGCATGTTGCTCGTAAAGAAGCTAAGAAGAAATAATTAGGCTGAACTATGGATAAGAAAACATCAAGATTACGTAGAGCTGTAAAGACTCGAGCTAAGTTAAAAGAGCTTGAAGTTTATAGGTTGTCAGTTCACAGAACGTCACAGCATATCTATGCACAAGTATTAGCGCATGATAGCTCAAAAGTTATTGCGTCTGCCTCGACTTTAGATGCAGAAGTGAAGAAAGACTTAACGGTAACAAGCAATATTTCTGCTGCTGAAGCTGTAGGTAAAGCAGTTGCTTTACGTGCGGTTAAAGAAGGCATCGCAAAAGTTTCGTTTGACCGTTCTGGCTTCAAATTTCACGGCCGCGTTAAAGCGTTAGCAGATGCTGCACGCGAAAACGGCCTGCAGTTCTAATATAAAGGTATTATCACATGGCACAGAATGATCAACGACAAACCCCTTCTGATGGTTTGATTGAAAAGTTAGTAGGTATTCGCCGCGTTGCTAAAGTTGTTAAAGGTGGTCGAGTATTCGGTTTCTCAGCACTAACAGTAGTTGGTGATGGCGAAGGTCGAGTAGGTTTCGGTCAAGGTAAAGCTCGTGAAGTGCCGGTTGCTATTCAAAAAGCAATGGACGAAGCAAGAAAGAACATGCAAACAGTTACCCTAAACGGTAAAACATTGCAGCATCCATTGACTTCACGTCATGGAGCAGCAAAAGTTTACATGCAACCTGCTTCTGAAGGTACGGGTGTTATTGCCGGTGGTGCAATGCGTGCAGTATTTGACGTTGTTGGTGTTCATAACGTACTTGCAAAATCTATTGGCTCAACGAATCCTCTTAATGTTGTTCGCGCAACAATTAAAGGTCTTACGGATATGAATAGTCCTGAAGGCGTTGCAGCTAAACGTGGTAAAACCGTTTCAGAGATTATGGAATAAAAAAATGACATCGCAAGCTCAATTGAAAGTCACTTTAGTTAAAAGCACAATCGGCCGCTTGGCTAAACATAAAGCATGTGTTGCTGGTTTAGGTCTAAGAAAAACAGGTAGTAGTGCTATCGTAATTGATACACCTGAAAATAGAGGCATGATCAATCATGTTTCATATTTGTTGAAGGTTGAGGAAGTATAAAATGTATTTAAATACTATTGCTCCAGCTCTTGGCTCAACGAAAGATGCGAAACGCGTTGGTCGTGGCACAGGATCAGGTACAGGAAAAACATGTGGTCGCGGTCATAAAGGCCAAAAATCACGTTCAGGCGGCTTTAATAAACGTGGATTTGAAGGTGGTCAACAACCTTTACAACGTCGTTTACCAAAAGTAGGTTTTACATCACGTAAAAGCTCTACAACAGCTGAAGTACGTCTCGATGTGATTGCTAACATTGAAGCAGATATGATTGATTTATTAGTACTGAAATCAGTTGGTGCTGTTCCTGAAAACACACTACGTGCGAAAGTTATCAATTCTGGCGATATCGCTAGTGTAGTTACAGTTAAAGGTTTAGCTGTTACTGCAGGCGCTAAAGCGGCAATTGAAGCTGCCGGCGGTAAAGTCGAAGACTAATTCGTGGAAAATACAAAACAAGCAGGTAAGTACGCAGAATTAAAAAGTAGATTACTTTTTGTTCTAGGCGCATTGCTAGTGTATCGCATGGGGACATTTATACCTGTACCAGGTATTGATCCAGCTGCACTTGCAATTATGTTTGATTCGCAAAAAGGCACCGTTTTAGACATGATGAACATGTTTTCCGGTGGTGCGCTGTCACGCTTATCAGTATTTGCTTTAGGAATTATGCCGTATATATCTGCATCTATTATTATGCAGCTATTAACGGTTGTGCATCCTAAGCTTGCACAACTTAAAAAAGAAGGTGCTGCAGGTAAGCGTAAAATTACGCAGTACACACGTTACGGCACATTAGTTTTAGCTACATTTCAAGCATTAGGGATTGCAGTTGCACTAGAAGCACAAAGTGCAGGCGGTATCGGTGTTGTTGTTGATCCTGGTATGTTGTTTAGAGTAACAGCTGTAATAACACTAGTCACTGGCACTATGTTTTTGATGTGGTTAGGAGAGCAAATTACAGAACGTGGCATAGGTAATGGTATTTCATTGATTATCTTTGCAGGTATTGTTGCTGGATTGCCTGCCGCAATCGGTGGAACACTTGAGTTAGCAAGAACAGGGCAGCTTCATACATTCCTTGTTATTACACTCTTGTTCCTAGCATTAGCTGTAACAGCATTTGTAGTTTTTGTAGAACGAGCACAAAGAAGAATCCCCGTTCACTATGCCAAAAGGCAGCAAGGACGTAAAATGATGGCTGGTCAAGTTACACACTTACCATTGAAGCTAAACATGGCGGGTGTAATTCCTCCAATATTTGCTTCTAGTATCATACTGTTTCCTGCTACAATAGCCGGCTGGTTTGGTGCATCTGAAGGATTAGGTTGGTTACAAGACGTTTCTACACTAATGTCGCCTGGTCAGCCAATGTATGTATTGGCATATGCTGTAGCAATTATATTCTTCTGTTTCTTTTACACTGCTTTAGTGTTCAATCCAAAAGAAACGGCTGAAAACTTACAAAAGTCTGGTGCGTTTATTCCTGGAATACGCCCCGGAGAACAAACTACACGCTATGTAGATAGTGTGATGGGAAGGTTAACACTGGCAGGTGCTGTTTATATCACTGCTGTTTGTTTGCTTCCTGAGTTTTTAATATTATATTGGAGTGTACCTTTCTACTTTGGTGGTACATCGTTACTGATTATTGTTGTCGTTGTGATGGATTTTGTATCGCAAGTTCAGTCACATATGATGTCTCAGCAATATGAAGGTTTGATGAAAAAATCAAATAAGAACAAAAAAGGTATGTCAGGGTTTTTAAACTAAAAACCTTATACACATTTGGTGGAGAAATTTAATGAAAGTTCAAGCTTCAGTAAAGCCTATTTGCCGCAACTGTAAAGTTGTTAAGCGGAAAGGTGTCGTGCGCATTATATGCAAAGAAGCACGTCATAAGCAGCGTCAAGGTTAATAAGACGTCACAATAATTAATTTGTTGTCGGACACTGGATTTGTATGTTAGAATTCTCTGTTCACATAAGAAGAATTTAGGGTAGCTCAATGGCTCGTATTGCAGGAATAAACGTCCCGGTGCAAAAGCACACGGTGATAGCGTTAACATCTATATATGGTATCGGACTAACACGTGCGCAGAGTATCTGTGATAACGCTAGTGTTGCTCGTGATGCTAAAGTTAGAGATTTAACGGATCAAGAAGTCGAAGCACTTCGTTCAGAAGTAGCTAAATTCACCGTTGAAGGTGACCTTCGTCGTGAAGTATCTATGGATATTAAACGATTGAAAGATTTGGGCTGCTACCGTGGCGTTCGACATCGTAGAGGTCTACCTCTTCGTGGTCAACGTACTAAAACAAACGCAAGGACACGTAAGGGTCCTCGTCGTATGATCAAATAAGGTAGGACTTTTCGATGGCAAATTCAACTGCACGTCAACGCAAGCGTGTTAAAAAGAATGTCGTAGATGGTGTTGCACATGTGCATGCATCATTTAATAATACGATAATTACAATTACAGACCGTCAAGGCAATACCCTCTCTTGGGCAACTGCCGGTGGTTCTGGTTTCCGTGGTTCTCGTAAGAGTACCCCGTTTGCTGCACAGGTTGCTGCAGAAAAAGCGGGTGAAGTAGCTCAAGGCTTCGGAATGAAAAACCTTGATGTTGAGATTAAAGGCCCAGGTCCTGGTCGCGAATCAGCTGTTCGCGCATTAAATAACCTTGGTTTTAAAATCAACAATATTACAGACGTTACACCTATTCCGCATAATGGTTGCCGTCCGCCAAAAAGACGCAGAGTATAATTTAGGAGAAAATCATTATGGCACGATATATTGGTGCAAAATGTCGCTTATGTCGCCGAGAAGGTGAGAAGTTATTTTTAAAAGGCGAAAAATGTTACACATCGAAATGTGCTATTGAAAATCGCGCATTTCCACCGGGTCAGCATGGTCAACGTCGTGGACGTTTGTCTGATTATGCTACTCAGTTACGTGAAAAGCAAAAACTACGTCGTGTATACGGTGTACTAGAGAAGCAGTTCCGACTTTATTATAAGTCTGCTGATAACATGAAAGGTTCTACAGGTGAGAACTTACTTCAATTGTTAGAAAGCCGTTTAGATAATGTTGTTTACAGAATGGGTTTTGGTGTTTCACGTAGTGAATCACGCCAACTAGTTCGTCATAATGCAATAACTATAAATGGAACTAAGGTAAACATCCCTTCTTACCAAGTTAAAGCTGATGATGTGATTGCTATTCGTGAAGCAGGTAAAAATCAAATTCGAATTAAAGCTTCGTTAGATTTAGCTACTCAAAATGGTTTTTCTGACTGGGTCGAAGTTGACGCTACTAAGATGGAAGGTACATATAAACATGTTCCTGAACGTTCTGATTTGTCAGCCGATATCAACGAGCATTTAATCGTTGAGCTTTACTCGAAATAGAATTAAGTAAACTCATTCTGTGAGTTTAATTAGAGGAATATAAATGGCGACCTTTACGAGTCAATTTCTTAAGCCAGGTTTGGTCGATATAAAAAAAATTAGCGCTACCCGTACACGTCTTGTACTGGAACCACTAGAACGTGGGTTCGGTCATACTTTGGGTAATGCTCTACGACGCATCATGTTGTCATCAATGGAAGGTTCAGCAGTAGTTGAAGCTCAAATTGATGGTGTAGTACATGAGTACTCTGCGATTGATGGTGTTCAAGAAGATGTTCTTGATGTACTACTGAATATGAAAGGTCTTGCATTTAAAATGCATGAGCTAGATGAAGTGGTTCTTACTGTGAATAAGGAGGGTGTTGGTCCTGTAACAGCGGCTGATATTCAACTTCCTCACAATGTAGAAGTTGCTAATCCAGATCATGTTATTGCAAACTTAACAGGTGGTACTTTAGCGATCACTTTTAAAGTTAAAAAAGGTCGTGGTTATTCTCCTGCAAATACTCGAGTAACTAATGAAGATGACGAAAGTGTAATCGGTCAACTTCATTTAGATGCGTCATACTGTCCAGTAAATATGGTTACATATGCGGTAGAAAGTGCCCGTGTTGAAAATCGTACTGACTTGGATAGATTGATTCTTGATGTTGATACTGATGGAACATTAGATGCTGAAGATGCTATTAAATATGCATCAACCATCTTAAGTGATCAGTTATCATCATTCCTGTCTCTTATACACATCTGACGCTGCCGACGATCTACTCTGTGTAGAT
>CAJXPP010000040.1 GCA_913058195.1 uncultured Gammaproteobacteria bacterium
AGCTTTTTGTGGACCACATCAGCAATTTAAAGCGCCAACGCATTAAAAAGCGGCTTGAAAAACAACAAAAGCAGCAGCACTAATGCGAATTATTTTTGCTGGAACCCCCGAGTTTTCTGCAGAAACACTAAAAGCCTTATTAACAACTGAACATGAGATATGTGCTGTTTATACACAACCTGATCGACCTTCAGGTCGCGGTCGAAAATTAACTGCCAGCCCCGTTAAACAACTGGCGCTTGAACATAGTATTCCGGTAGAACAGCCACCCAACTTTAAGGAACAGGATAGCAAGCAGATCCTTGCCGATTATCAAGCAGACTTAATGATCGTGGTAGCTTACGGCTTATTATTGCCACAAGTAATTTTAGATACACCTAAGTACGGATGCATTAATATTCATGCATCATTACTTCCTCGCTGGCGTGGTGCAGCCCCCATTCAACGCGCTATTCTAGCCGGAGATGCCGAAACGGGTATCTGCATCATGCAAATGGAAGCAGGACTAGATACAGGCCCAGTATTATCACGCTCAAGCTGCCCAATTCATAATGATGATACAGCTCAAGTTTTACACGACCGTCTTGCAGCTCTCGGTTCACAAACATTACTAAATACTCTGCCCAAGCTAAATGAGTTACAACAAAATGCACAAGATCAAGACAGTAGCTTAAGTAATTACGCTAGAAAACTACAAAAAGCTGAGGCAACGATCGACTGGCAACGTTCTGCCCTTGATATTTCGCGTCAAATCCATGCATTCAACCCTTGGCCAGTGGCACAGTCAAGTTGGAAAGGGGAAACCTTTCGTATCTGGCTTGCCAAAGCAATTCATGAACAACACAATGTGAATGCAGGCGATATTCTCGCTGTAAATAGAGACGGCATTGATGTAGCCACAGGACAGGGCGTATTACGCCTCACGCAAGTGCAAATCCCAGGCAAACGATCTATGCCCGTCAGTGACTTTTTAAACGCAAACCCCATGGCAATAGGCGAACATCTTGGCTAAACAAAAACACAGCGCGAGAGCCACTGCCGCACGCGTCATTACAGAAGTCGTTCAAAAAAAGCACTCGCTGAATGCTGTATTAAATAGTGCATTACCACTATTAGCCGAAAACGAACGTAGTTTGTGTCAACAGCTTTGTTATGGCGTCTTGCGCTGGCACCCTCAGCTTGATGCCATTAGTCAGCAGTTACTGGCAAAACCTTTAAAAGCAAAAGATGGTGATATTGCAGCACTATTACTGTGTGGCTTATATCAACTGCGTGACTTGCGTATTCCATCGCATGCGGCACTTTCAGAAACGGTAAACGCTACTAAAACCCTAGGTAAGCAATGGGCTAAAGGTTTAATTAATGCAAGCCTACGGAACTATGAACGTCAACATGAAGAAATAGAGCTCATACTCCAGCAGTCTAACTCAGCGAAATATGCTCACCCTGATTGGTTGGTTAATCGGTTTAAGGAAGACTGGCCTGAACAATGGCAAGCAGTGCTTGACGCAAGCAATCAACAGCCGCCAATGATGTTGCGAGTCAATAAATTACATATATCACGAGAAGATTACCTCCACCAGCTACTCGAGAACACTATTCCAGCGACTGAAATAGTAGGCTGTCCGGAGGGAATTTTATTAGAGAAGCCCTGCGATGTATTTCAATTACCAGGATTTAGTAACGGTGATGTCTCAGTTCAAGATGGCGCAGCACAGCATGTTGCTGCTCTACTCGATATTAAGCCTAATTTACGCATCCTTGATGCCTGTGCAGCTCCTGGCGGTAAAACCTGCCATATACTTGAGCAAGCCCCAGAAAATGAGGTGATTGCCTTAGATATCGCGCCTAACCGTTTATTACAAATTGAACAAAATACCGATAGGTTGAAGCTAGATGCCACTTTAATTGCTTCTGATGCTGCAGATGTCGATCAGTGGTGGGATGGCCAGTTATTTGATCGCATTCTCATTGATGCACCGTGTTCTGGAACCGGTGTAATACGCCGTCATCCAGATATTAAATTATTACGCCGCCCAGAAGATATTTCTGCGCTAGCAGAGCAGCAAAGTCGACTGCTCAGTACATTATGGCCGTTACTCAAGCCTGACGGTTTACTTATTTACACAACCTGCTCTGCTTTGAAACAAGAAAATGAGCAACAAATCGAATCATTCCTGCAGCAACATCCTGAAGCGCTAGAAAACAGCTTCACAACAGAGCCAGCACACCGCCGACCTTTTGGTTATCAGCGCCTACCGGGCGATGACAAATTAGATGGATTTTATTATGCCTGTCTCAGCCACCGTTAGACTGTTACACCTGTTTCGGTGGGCTTTATTGCTCATCAGCACCGCTGTGTCAGCAGAATCCTTTACGATTGAGTCCGCCCAAGTGTCGCCCATTGGTAATGGCTTTGTGCTGAATGCAAAAATAAAGTACCCCCTCACGCCAAGAATAAAAGAAGCCATAGATAATGGTGTCCCTATTATTTTTATTCAACAGTTTGAAATTATTGAATCGCTACCGCTGCTAGGGAAGTACTGGCAGTGGAGTGAAACATTATGGGCAAGCGACATTCGTTATCAGCTTCGCTACCACGCGTTAACTGAATTATATATTTTAGTTGATATGGACACCCGTCATCAGCGTAACTACTCGTCACTCAGTGTTGCATTAGATGCACTTGGAACAGTTAAACAATTAGGCCTTCCCCCAGAACATCTAACTGATACCGATAATTTAATATTGCAAGTGCGCAGTGGACTCGACTTAAATGCTCTACCCACACCGATGAGACCTGGCGCACTAATCTCTAGCAAATGGCAATTGACCAGTCCTTGGGTTGCAGCAGAATGGCTTTAAAGCTACTTAAACAGTTCTCATCCGGCGCTATGCCCTATTATTCACTTGGCGTACTCTTATTGGTTCTAAGTTATTTACTTAGTGTCGCCACACAAGATAGTTCCGCATTAAACGACTTATTTATCGTTATTTTAGGCTTAAGTGGACTTAGCCTATTACTTCTAATCGGGCTACTTGCTCGAAGCCTTATACGTCTTCACCGTGATTTTAAAGTCAAAAAAGCAGGCTCCCGCCTTACCGTTCGTCTGGTTAGCTTATTTTCACTGCTCATTTTAGTGTCTACACTTGTGGTATATAGCTTTTCCATTCACTTTCTCCATCGCGGTATTGATAGCTGGTTTGACGTTAAAGTCGAGAAAGCGCTGAATGATTCTTTAGAGCTAAGCCGCACCGCTTTTGGCATCCGGACACGTACATTGCTAAGGCAGACACGTATGATGTCCAACTTATTAAGCGAATTACCTGAAAGTGATCTTAATCATAATCTTCGTGAGCTGGCACAACTTAGCGGTGCCATTGAGCTCAGCCTATGGACTCTGGATGGTCAACTTATCACTACCAGCATTGCCAATCCCGCAGTTATTTTACCTAACCAACCTAATGAATCAATTCTTAATCAACTCACACAAAAAAAAGACTATATAGGTCTGGATCCCGACAGTGAAGACAACTTGCAGTTAAGGGCGGCAGTACGTCTACCTCTTAAGCAGGAATGGCAAAGCGAACGTTTTTTACAAGTAATATTCTCGGTCGATACTCGTTTAAGTGCTTTAGGCCATACCGTTCAGAATGCCTATACAGAATACAAAGAGTTAAATTATTTACGTAAACCTTTAGCCTCTATTTTTACTCTAACGCTGAGTGTAATTGTTCTGCTCACTTTATTAGTTTCAATTTGGTTCGCCATTTGGATTTCTCGACGGATCGTACAGCCCCTCCAAGAACTAGCCGCAGGAACTCAAGCCGTTGCATCCGGTAACTACAACACCAAACTAACTACCTCTGACCACGATGAAATAGGTTTCCTTGTCCGATCCTTTAATCAAATGACGCAAAGGCTCACCCAAGCGCGCCATACAAGCCAAAATAGCCACAGCCAGTTAGAGCAACAAACTGATTACCTTACAACCGTACTTCGTAGTCTTTCTAGCGGCGTTATCACTATTGATGACGAGCATGTTTTACGAACAGCAAACCAGGCCAGTAGCAAAATATTGAGTATTGATCTGCTGCAATATATTGCAGCAGATATTGAATCTCTGCATACCTATGCTTCGCATATCGAGCCATTTGTTCGGTTACTGCTACAACACAATATCGGCCAGAAAAAATGGCAACATCAAGTTGAGCTCCGTCAAAAGAAAGGCCTGCAAACATTAATGTGCTCAGGAACACCATTACCGAATAATGCTGGCTGGGTTATTGTGTTTGATGACGTAACCACATTATTACAGGCACAACGTAATGCTGCTTGGGGTGAAGTTGCTAAACGACTCGCACATGAAATTAAGAACCCACTCACGCCGATTCAGTTATCTGCCGAGCGCTTGCAACATAAATACAAGCCGCTACTGCCCGAAGACCAAACCCACACCTTAACCAAATTAACCGATACCATTGTTAAACAAGTCGAAGCTATGAAAGATATGGTGAATGACTTCTCTGATTACGCACGCAACCCAGGCTTACAGCTACATTCGATCTCTATCGGGTCACTATTACATGAAGTTGTTTCGCTATACCAGAGCAATCCTCATCATCATATTGTGCTTTTGAATAGTAAAGAAAATATCAATCTATTGTTAGATAGTAATCGTTTCAGACAAGTTATTCACAATCTTTTGAAAAATGCCATTGAGGCTAGCGAAGAAGCGAATACCGGTGTTGATATTACTATCAATTATCATCAGATCATGGTTGAACAACAGCCATGGCTGGAATTAAGCCTCAGAGATCATGGCCCAGGCATCCCTGATAATATGATTAATACCCTATTTGAACCCTACGCTACCAACAAAATAAAAGGCACAGGGCTTGGCCTTGCCATTGTAAAAAAAATCATAGAAGAACATCATGGTGATGTCTGGGCTGAAAACAGCGAAGAACCCAGAGGCGCCTGTATAATTATACGTCTACCCCTTGAGGAACAAATGCATTGAATAATGAAAAGCCACTCATTTTAGTTGTTGATGATGAGCCCGATATCCGAGAGTTGGTTCAAGATATTCTCAACGATGAAGGTTATCAAGTCATTACTGCAGCTGATGGCGAGCAAGCTCGTGCATTATTTCAGTCTCACTCGCCGAACCTCACATTATTAGATATTTGGATGCCTGATATTGATGGCATTAGTCTGCTAAAAGAATTTAAACAACACGATAACAATGCTCCCGTTGTAATGATGTCAGGCCACGGCACAATTGAAACAGCTGTCGAAGCAACTCGCTTAGGTGCCAGTGACTTTATCGAAAAACCTTTATCAATGGCAAAGTTATTACGCGGAGTAGAAGTCACATTAGAAAGCCACAAAAAGCATGTCGCACTCCAGCGGCAGCATTGTCAAACACCTATTGGTAAAAGCACAGAAATAGCCCAGCTTCGAGAACAGGCAAAGCGTGTTGCTGAGCATGCTATGCCTATTTTATTACGTGGCGAAGATGGTACTGGAAAACACTGTTTCGCCCACTATTTACATAGCTTAGGTAAATACGCTAACGGTAAATTTATTGAAGTGAGTGCTGATAGCTTTCCTGATGACAGTCTAAAACTCACTTCATTGGCAGAAAACAACTGCTTATTTATTAATGATTTGGCGTTACTTCCCAAACCTGCTCAGGCTTTGCTAGCCTATTTACTTGATAATCAGAAACTCAATCAATGTCAGTTGATCTTTGCAAGCCGATATTCACTAGAAAATGCCATCTTAGAAGGTAACTTCTCAGAAGGTTTGTTTTATCAACTCAACAGTATCACGCTAGCAATCCCTTCTCTTCTCGAGCATGTTGAAGATATTCCTGAGTTAGTACAACACTTTGTCGACCAAGAAACTTCAGACAGCGACTTACCTTATCGTCACATCACTGTCTCGGCACAAAATAGACTTAGAAACCATTCATGGCCAGGTAATATCTCAGAATTAAAAAGCATTATTCAACGTCTATTAATTTTAGGAAATTCAGATGATATTGACAGCGAAGATATCGATAATGCCATACAATTATCACCTGAAGCATCACAATCAATGTCAAATAATGCCAATATAGATTATGGCCTGCCATTACGTGAAGCGAGAGAACAGTTTGAACGCCTCTATTTACTTCATAAATTACAGGAAACAGATGGCAATGTAGGCAAAGCAGCTAAGTTGGCAGGTATGGAGCGAACTCATTTATACCGTAAGTTACGTACTTTAGGCATCGATGCTAAACAGATTTAGGGTTTAATACTATGAAAATTCTTATTCTCGGAGCAGGGCAAGTCGGCTCATCTGTCGCAGCAACATTAGCGCGTGAAGATGATGATGTCACCGTCGTAGACACTAATAATGAATTATTAGAAAAGCTACAAGATCACTACGATATTCGCACGGTTATTGGTCAGGCATCGCATCCAGATGTCCTCGCCAAAGCAGGCGCTCAAGATGCAGACCTTATTTTGGCCGTTACAAATAATGATGAAACCAATATTATTGCCTGCCAAATCTGCCATAACCTTTACAATACACCGACTAAAATTGCCCGAATTCGCAGCAATGCATACTTGTCTAATCCAGAGATCTTTAATACTAAAGAATCAACAATAATTGATATGTTGATTAGTCCAGAACAAATCGTCACCGACTATATTACTCAGCTCATCAACCATCCGAATGCACTTCAGGTTCTTGATTTTTCTGAAGGAAAAGTACAGTTGGTCGCTGTAAAAGCATTTCATGGTGGGCCACTAGTAGGTAGCCCTCTATCAGAACTGCGTAAACATATTCCTAAGACCGAAACCCGTGTCGCAGCAATATTCAGAAATGGCTACCCAATCATTCCTCGTGCGGATACCGTCATTGAAGCTGAAGATGAAGTGTTTTTTATTGCCGCGACTAAAGATACTCTATCAGTGATGAGCGAACTTCGCCGTCTCGACAAGCCCTATAAACGCATTATGTTAGCTGGTGGTGGACAAATTGGTGCTCGTCTAGCAAAAGTACTAGAGTCTGACTATCATGTTAAAGTGATTGAAGCGAACCCCAAACGTGCACATCAACTATCTGAAGAACTCTCAAACACCATCGTATTATTAGGTGATGTAGCCAATGAAGATCTACTTAAAGAAGAAGACATCGACAAAATAGATTTATTTTGTGCACTGACTAATGATGATGAAGCCAATATATTATCAGCTATGCTGGCCAAGCGGCTGGGGGCGAGAAAAGTACTTTCCCTTATTAACCGAGCAGCCTATGTAGATTTAATCGAAAGTAGCAGTATCGATATTGCCCTGTCGCCACAACAAGCCACCATTGGTAGCTTGCTTGCTCATATTCGCCGAGGTGATATTGTTGCCGTGCATTCACTGCGCCGTGGTGCCGCAGAAGCATTAGAGGCCGTTGCTCACGGTGATAAAAAATCATCTCGCGTAGTAGGTCGTCGTATTGATGAATTAAACCTGCCATCGGGAACAACAATTGGTGCTGTTGTTCGTGGAGATCAAGTAATAGTTACCCATCACGACACGGTCATTGAGTCTGGCGATCACGTTATCTTGTTTTTGATTCACAAGCGCCATATCACTGAAGTAGAGCGTTTATTCCAAGTTGATTTCAGTTTCTTCTAAAAGGAAAACGGTTTGAAGTCATCACTGCAACATCATTTCCTTATTGCTATGCCAGCACTTTCCGATTCCTTTTTCTATCGTGCTGTTGTCTATATATGTGAGCATGATACACAAGGTGCTATGGGGCTTATCGTTAATAAACCAACGCAAGTCATGCTGCCTGAACTATTAAGCCATTTAGAAATTAGCAATACGGCAGCGGCACTGAGAGCCATGCCTGTATTATTTGGCGGTCCAGTGCAAAAAGGGCAAGGCATGGTCATTCATAATAGCCAGCAACAGTGGAAGACCACTCTTGCACTATCGGAGTCTTTGTTTCTAACGACCTCTACCGATATTCTAGAAAAAATGGGCTCGCCAGATGGTCCAGAAAAATCACTGGTCACACTGGGTTATTCTGGTTGGGAAGCAGGCCAACTCGAGCAAGAAATCGTTAATAATAGCTGGCTAACCGTTTCTGCTGAAGAAAGTATTTTATTTGATATCCCTGCAGATAAGCGCTGGCATGAAGCAGCAAAATTACTTGGTATCGATATAAATTTAATGCCAAACAGCATGGGGCATGCATGACCACACCACGCACTATATTAGGTTTTGATTATGGTTTAAAAAACATTGGCGTCGCAGTAGGTCAAGAGCTAACATCGACAGCAAACCCTTTAACAGTCATTAAAGCGCGTGATGGCATTCCAAACTGGGATGAAGTGCAGGCATTATTAGACCAGTGGAAACCACAATTACTTATCGTAGGTTTACCGTTTAATATGGATGGTAGCGAACAAAGAATGACTGCGGCCTCTCGTAAGTTTGGCAATCGATTAAATGGTCGTTTTCAAATTCCTGTCGAATGGCAAGATGAACGATTAAGCACCTATGAAGCGCTTGAACAACTTGGTATTCGTAGTAAACTCCAAGCAAATAAACGCGATGATGTTGACCGCATCTCAGCACAAATTATCCTTCAATCATGGCTGAATCAACAATGACAACACAAATTGAAAATAGCGAGCTACCTCAATTACTGCAATCAATGGCTGATGAAATTCATGACAGCTTAGCAGGCAAAAACCCTCTCATTATTGGTATTCACAGTGGTGGTGTTTGGATTGCGGAAGCGCTTGTAGACATTTTGGATATAGCCTTCTTTGATGCGCCACTAGGCACTTTAAATATTGCCTACTACCGTGATGACTTTACCCGTATTGGTATGCACCCACAGGTAAAACCATCGGACTTGCCCTTTAATGTTGATGACCGTCATTTATTATTAGTAGATGATGTATTGCAAAGCGGCCGCACTATTCGCGCAGCATTAAATGAGATTTTTGATTATGGTCGCCCAGCAAGTGTCACATTAGCAGTATTGATAGAACGAAATGGTCACGAACTGCCCATCCATGCAGATATTATTGGTCAATCTGTTAATCTATCGGCCAGTCAACATATCAAGCTTAGCAATAATGATGGCTTAAAGCTTGAGTTCACCACTAACGGAGACGCTGAATGACCAATAATCAACTCACTGAAAATGGTCATTTACGGCACTTTTTAACTATTGAAGGCCTAAAACGACCTCTATTGACTGAAATAATGGATCATGCCGAGCAGTATTCAAGCCTCTCACACCGGCAGGTTAAAAAAGTACCTCTACTGCGAGGGAAAACCATCGTTAACCTTTTTTTTGAAAATAGTACACGCACACGCACCACCTTTGAATTAGCAGCAAAACGCTTATCTGCTGATGTAATTAACCTCAATATAAGCACTTCAGCCACATCAAAAGGTGAAAGCCTGCTCGACACACTGCATAACCTCGAATCCATGCACTGCGATATGTTTGTTGTTCGTCACAATCAAAGTGGTGCAGCTGAATTTATTGCCCAGCATGTTGCTCCCCATATTAGCGTAATCAATGCTGGTGATGGCTGTCACGCCCACCCCACCCAAGCCATGCTTGATATGTTCACTATTCGCCGGCACAAACAGCATTTTCCCGATCTTCGCGTTGCTATTATTGGAGATATATTGCACTCACGCGTCGCCCGCTCACAAATTCATGCACTATCAACATTAGGTGTGGGTGAAATCCGAGTTATTGGTCCAAAAACATTATTACCTTCAGACTGCAAAACCTTGGGTGTTCACGTTTATCACGATATGGAAGCCGGTTTAAAAGATGTAGATGTCATCATCACACTACGACTACAACATGAACGCATGGAGGGCGCATTACTGCCTAGTGCTCGCGAATATTTTCAATGTTACGGCCTAACAGATGACAAGCTTAGCATTGCAAACCCAGATGCCATTGTTATGCATCCAGGTCCAATAAATCGAGGCGTTGAAATTGCATCCAGTGTAGCAGATGGCCCACAGTCAGTGATATTAGAACAAGTTACCCATGGTATCGCTGTTCGTATGGCCGTCATGTCAATCGCATTAGGAGCACAGTCTGAAATCGAGGCCCAATCATGAACCTTCAAATAATAAATGGCCGTGTAATTAATCCCGCCAGTCAGCTTGACGCACAACAAGATATATTTATTAGCGATGAGAAAATTATCGCCATTGGCGAGCAGCCAATTGGCTTCCATGCTGATGAAAGCATCGATGCTTCAGGCTTAATTGTTTGCCCAGGCCTAATAGATATGTCTGCCAGATTAAGAGAGTCAGGACAAGAACATGAGGCGACAATAGACAATGAAACCCGTGCTGCAGTGGCTGGCGGCATTACATCATTATGTGTTCCGCCTGATACAGACCCACTTATTGATACTCCTGCAGCAGTTGAGTTAATCGAAGAGCGTGCTAAAAAAGCGGGAAGGGCAATGGTTTACCCAATTGGATCTCTCACTCAGAAATTAGACGGTCAATTATTAACCGAAATGGTCGCATTAAAAACCGCAGGTTGTATTGGCTTTAGTAATGGCCGCAGACCTATTGAAAACAGTCTTGTTTTACGCCGTGCAATGGAATATGCAGCGGGCCTTGATCTCACAATTTATATCCATGCTGCCGATCCTTGGTTACAAGCACAAGGCTGTGTTCATGAGGGGGCAGTCAGTGCTCGTCTAGGGCTAACGGGTATTCCAGAAGCAGCAGAAACCATAGCGCTATCTCGTGATTTATTATTAATAGAAAAAACAGGGGTTAGTGCTCACTTCCACAATTTATCTTGTGGAAAGTCTGTTGAACTAATTCAATCTGCTCAAGAAAAAGGGCTAAACGTAACGGCAGATGTAAGTGCCCATCACTTGCATCTTAGCGAACATGATATTGGAAATTACGATAGTTTCAGCCATGTAATCCCACCTCTTCGCAGTATTCGTGATCGCGATCAATTGCAGCAAGGCTTACGTGATGGTGTCATCTCTGCTATCTGCTCCAATCACAAACCACTAGATAATGATGCAAAGCTAGGCCCATTTGCAGAAACCACAGCCGGTATTTCAGGATTAGAAACCCTATTACCACTAACTTTAAAACTACTCGATGATGATGAAATAACACTTCAACAAGCCATAGCATGCCTCACCTATAATCCAGCAACTATTCTAGGTATTGAAGGCGGTCAACTTAAAGTAGGGGCACAAGCCGATATTTGTATTATCGATCTCAATGCTCATTATGAGTGCCAGCCACACAACTTTATTAGTGCAGGCAAAAACAGTCCATTTTCAGGCTGGCTGTTTAACAATCAGGTCACCCAAACCTTGTTTAAAGGCAAAACTGTATTTCTTAAAGGATAATTGGCTCTATTTAGCGGTCTAACCGTAAGATATTAATAGAGGGTATAACCATGAAAACAAACAAAGCATTTGTAATAACTATTATATCAACAACCTTATTGATCGGCGGCTGTGCAAGTAATTTACAGGGTGATAGCTACTCGCGTGAGGATGCCCGCCAAGTTCAAACAGTAAAATATGGCACGATTGAAGACGTCCGTTTAGTGGTTATCGAAGGCACAAAAACACCCATTGGCACAGCGGCTGGAGCAGCTGTTGGCGGCATAGCGGGTAGTAGCATAGGTGACGGAAAAGGAGCGGCGGTTGCTGCTGTTATAGGAGCTGTAGCAGGAGGGCTTGCCGGCGCTGCTGCTGAGGAAGGGATTACAAAATCACAAGGTGTAGAATTAGTTATCCGCATGACAAATCGTAATGATGTTATTTCAGTCGTGCAAGCGCATGATTCTGCTAATCCATTTAATATAGGTGATCGAGTTCGCCTAATGTCAATCAATGGCCAAACTCGCGTTGCTAAATAAGCACCCAAAGGATCTTTACAAATGAAAACGATGAAACAACTTTACATAACAATATTACTCGCAACGTTCATGATTACTCTAACAGCTTGCTCGGCTAAAGTTGGTAGTGATGAATGGTGTGCGAACATGAAACAAAAACCAAGCGGTGATTGGTCTAGTAACCAGGCTACTGACTTTGCAAAACACTGCTTGCTAAGATAAAACTTATGGCAAAAACAAAACTATACGCTTTAGACTTTGATGGTGTTATCTGTGATAGCGCTGTAGAAACGGGGATTACGGGCTGGAAGGTAGCGAGCAAGGTATGGACTGATATGCCTCAGGATATACCTAACGATATAGTTGATTTATTCCGTCACGTTAGGCCTGTTATGGAAACAGGTTATGAAGCAGCTTTAATCATGCGGCACTTGTTTGAAGGCGTTAGTCCGGACTCCTTACTCAAGAGTTTTGATAAATACCTTCGCCATCTTGTACGCCGAGATGAAATTAACTTAGAACGACTTAAACTGCGTTTTGGTGAAACACGTGATAATTGGATCCTAGATAACCAAGATGAGTGGGTAGAAATGAACCCTCTATTTGACGGCATTACTGAAAAACTAGGCATGATTGATCATCGCAACGCAACTATTATCACCACCAAACAAGAGCGTTTTGTCAGTAAGATTTTACAAGCAAATATGATTAGCTTTCCTACTGAACGTATTTTTGGTTTAGATCGCCAATTGAGCAAGCCACAAATACTAAGCAACTTATTAAATAGTCATCCCGATCATGAAATCTTATTTGTTGAAGATCGCCTACCAACTCTTTTCAATGTTATTGATCTGTCTCTTATACACATCTGACGCTGCCGACGATCTACTCTGTGTAG
>CAJXPP010000041.1 GCA_913058195.1 uncultured Gammaproteobacteria bacterium
ATTTTAAATCTAAATGCAAATCGTTCTCATTACACTTGGGTGTTATATGCCTGGATTACGCCTACCCAATATAAATTTCGCCCAATAAAAAAGCCTCAGTAGAGTGAATTACTGAGGCTTCGATATATGATGGTACCTAGGGCCAGAATCAAACCGGCACGCCCGTGAGGCTGATGGGTTTCCCCTGCATAGTAAACGCTATCTGTAGGGAATGGAGTATAGTCAATCTCAGGGTACAGCGTGAAGATAAGAATTCTGACAGGAGAATATTTAAGAATGGCGGCAATAAGTACATTTCAAGATGCACTATTTCGAGTTAGATCACTGGCTGAGTTAGCTAATATCGATCCTGAAATTATTGAAGGATTATCGCACCCGAAAGAAATTATCATGGTTAATTTGCCGATACGCATGGATGATGGATCACAACAGTATTTTTCAGGTTATCGCTGTCGTTATAATAGTACCCTTGGCCCAACTAAGGGTGGTGTGCGCTTTCACCCGAATGTGAATGAAGATGAAATCATAGCACTTAGCCTCTGGATGACTATAAAATGTGCTGTCGTTGATTTACCATTTGGTGGTGCCAAAGGTGGAATAACTGTTAACCCTAAAGAATTATCACCAATGGAACTTGAACGATTATCACGAGCATACATTCGTGTTCTCGCTGACTTTATCGGACCCCATAGAGATATTCCAGCACCTGATATCTATACTAATTCTCGGATTATGGGTTGGATGATGGCTGAATATGATTCCATTAAACGCACTCATGCTCCTGATGTTATTACTGGGAAGCCGATTGAGCTTGGAGGAAGTTTAGGCCGTGATGATGCCACAGGTCGGGGTGCTTACTTATGCACATTAGAATTAATTCATAAAATGGGTTGGAACCTGACAGATATGTCGATTGCGGTACAAGGTTTTGGTAATGGAGGCTATCATGTTGCCAGATTACTACAGCAGGCAGGTTGTAAAATTGTAGCCATTAGTGACTCTCAAGGAGGGATTTACTCTGAAGCAGGTTTTGATGTTGAAAGTCTATGGCAATGCAAACAACAATCGAAACGTATGAAAGGCGTCTATTGTAAGGGGTCAGTGTGTGAAATTGTGGAATATAAAACAATAAGCAATGATGAACTGTTAATTCTGGATGTTGATATCCTCATTCCTGCTGCACTGGAAGGTGTTATCACGAAACACAATGCTGATAATATCAAAGCTAAAGCAATTATCGAGATTGCTAATGGTCCAATCTTGTCTGAAGTTGATGATATTATTCATAACAAGGGGATCAAGGTTGTACCGGATGTATTGGCTAATGCGGGTGGTGTGACGGTTAGCTATTTTGAATGGGTGCAAAATCGTAGTGGACAGTCTTGGACGCTGGAAGACGTACAGCAAAAACTAAAGGAAAAAATGATTACTTCTTTTTCAGCAGTGTGGGATTTAGCTGAAGATGAGGGTCGAACTCTACGAGAAGCCGCCTATGTGAAAGCGTTACGGAAAATAAGTAATGCAGTAGAAGCTCATGGCACACGAGATTACTTTGTACACAATTAATTTAAAATATCGGCCAGTCAATAAAAAGCCTCAGTAGAGTAATCTACTGAGGCTTTTTTATATGATGTTACCGTAGGGCTGGAATCAAACCGGCATGCCCGTGAAGGCGAGGTATTTTAAGTGCGAGAAATTAACCGCTATGGAATCAGTAAGTTGAAGAGTTGTAATCTTTGATTTTTAGTGATCAGATTGAGATTTCAAAAACGAGACTATATAGAAATTGAACGAGATATTTTTCGGCTAGTTGGCCGCTAAGCCGAAGAATATTATTGAGTTTTATTGAGTGAAAGAGGTGTGAACGAAAGTCAGGATTGGTAAGAGAAACAATCACTCTTACCCTTTTTTAACCTCTTTTCCTGTCTGCTTGCGCGGAACTTATTGTTCTAGCCTCTGTCCTACCGACAGCATCTGTTCAGAAATAATCCCATAAGAAAAAAGTGGATACTGTAAGCTGGTTGGAGTAAAAATTGACGGAGAAAATAGCAGTTATCGGAACAGGCATCGCTGGTATGGCGAGTGCTTGGTTGTTAGGGCAGCGCTATCAAATCCTCTTAATCGATAAGAATAATTATATTGGTGGGCATACCAACACTGTTTCTGTTGCCGATGAAGAAACCGATACTTTTACAGCCGTTGACACTGGTTTTATTGTCTACAATGAGCCTAATTATCCTAATCTAGTGGGTTTATTTGACACCCTTGATGTCGTGACACGGCCGACGGATATGACCTTTTCTGCTTCGATTTTAGACTCCGGGTTGGAGTACGCTGGTAACAACCTAGACACCTTATTTGCACAACGAAAAAACATGTTATCTCCCCGTTTTCTTAAACTGGTTTATGACATCCTTAAATTCAACCGGCATGCTAAAGCCTTGGTCAATAATAGCCATGCCAATCCAGATTTGACCTTGGGTGACTTTCTCTCCGAACTTCATATCGGTAAGCCAATGCAAGATGATTATTTACTGCCTATGGCAGCAGCCATCTGGTCTTGTCCTCCACAACAAATGCAGACTTTCCCTGCTAAGAGCTTTGCTCAGTTTTTTAATAACCATGGCTTATTAAATGTCAGCGATCGTCCACAATGGCGCACTGTCGTCGGTGGTAGCCAACGTTATGTCGACAAATTGCTGGCTTCCTTTTCGGGAGAAATTATCGTCAATAACGGCGTTAGCAAGATTGTTCGTGAAGCAGATGGCGTCACTATTACACTAGAAGATGGCCAAGAGCATCGTGTCGATCAGGTTGTTATCGCCACCCATGCTGACGATGCATTGCCTCTACTCGCCAATGCAACGGAACAAGAACAAAACCTATTGTCTTCATTTCGGTATCAAGAAAACGATACTTACTTGCATACCGATGCCAAGCTTATGCCAACACATCCCAAGGTCTGGTCGTGCTGGAATTACCTTGCCCGGCATAGTGGAGAAGTCCTTCCTTCGGTTTCTGTCAGCTATTGGATGAATGCCCTACAGGGCCTCGATTCAGCTCAAAATTATTTTGTTACGCTTAACCCACTTCAGGATATCGATCCTGATAAAGTCATTCGCCGCATTCGATATATGCATCCTATTTTCGATACACAGGCCATGGCTTGTCAAAAACAGCTTCACCAGTTGCAAGGTCAAAATAGAACCTGGTTTGCAGGCAGTTACTTTGGTTATGGGTTTCATGAGGATGCACTCAGTTCTGCGGTTTCAATTGCTAAAAAACTGAATGTAGTTATTCCTTGGGAGCAAAAATAAACGATGGCAAGTCAACTGTTTTTCGGCCAAGTTATGCATCAACGCATGATGCCTATGGCCTATCGCTTCGCCTATCGCATCTTCGGTTTACTGATCGATATTGATTCAATTGAGCAAGAATTAGTCGCACTGAGATGGCTTAGTTTAGATCGCTTTAACTTGCTTAGTATTCGGACACAAGATCATGGGCCCCGTGATGGATCCGCTTGGCGACCGTGGATAGATAAAATGCTGTCTGAGGCAGGTATACATGATGCCGTCCGAATTCACTTATCGTGTTTTCCTCGTATTCTTGGCTATGGTTTCAATCCCATCGCGGTTTGGTATTGTGATAATTCCGACGGTGAGACTGTTGCGATTATCAGCGAAGTCAGTAATACCTTCGGCGGTGTTTACCATTACGTGCATCACTCGGCCGGTGAGCCCTTAGAGTGGCCTGTGGAATGCATCACGGATAAACGCTTTCATGTCTCGCCATTTATCGATATGCAGCAAGAATATCATTTCAAATTCAGCCAATCTGAATCGAGTTTTGGCATTTTGATCAACGAATATCAGGATGATCAGCTCCACTTAATTGCATCACAACAAGGCGATCTTCAAGTGCTCAATAATAGGCATTGTTTGAAGGCTTTTTTTATGATGCCACTGATGTCTTTCAAAATCATGTTCTTGATCCACTGGCACGCCGTAAAAATCTGGGCACGGGGTGGACAATTTCACTCCTATGACGAAAAAAAACAACAAGAGGTCAAAAGCGAATGGATAGTCAAAACGCGCAAATAAGATTATTGCCGGATGCCAGTGCACCGATTGCAATCAAATTGCTCTATCGTCTGCTGTCACGCTGCGAGCGTGGACGACTTAATATCACTGTCGATAATGAGACTTATCTTGTCGAAGGAAAACAGGCTGGGCCTGATGCCAATATCACGATTCACAACGCCATTAAAATTATAAAAAAATTAAGTAATGATGGCGATATTGGCTTTGCTGAGGCCTATATGCAAGGCGATTGGGATACTGATAACTTATCTGATTTTCTCTATTGGGCCACGTTGAATCTAGGGACCTTATCTGACCACCTTAAAGCAAATTTTTTTGTCCGCGCCTTTAACCGATTACGACATCTGACACGGCGTAATAGTGAGCGTGGTAGTCGTCGTAACATTTCAGCCCATTATGATTTGGGTAATGATTTTTACCAACTCTGGCTTGACTCTACCATGACCTATTCAAGTGCCATCTTCGCGAATCCAGATGAAGATCTTGAGCAGGCACAAACGCGAAAATATCAGCAATTACTTGCTTCTCTCGACGCCTTACCCGGACAACATATCTTGGAAGTAGGATGTGGATGGGGTGGTTTTGCTGAGTATGCTGCAAGGCAAGGCTATCGGGTTACTGGTGTTACTTTGTCCACTGAACAATTAGCCTGGGCTCAAAAGCGAATTGCGGATGCAGGCCTAGATGACCTTGTCGATTTACGCTTACAGGATTATCGTCATATAGAAGAGCAGTACGATCATATTGTGAGTATTGAAATGTTTGAGGCCGTTGGTGAATCTTACTGGCCTAGCTTTTTTGATACGCTTTTTTCTCGCCTTAAACCGGGTGGCAAAATAGCCTTACAAACTATCACGATTGATCATCAGCACTTTGACCACTATCGACAAAATGTCGACTTTATCCAACGCTATATTTTCCCCGGTGGTATGTTGCCTTCCCCAGAAGTTTTTGCTCAACATGCTGAGCGATCAGGACTGACTATCGAACAAGCAACTGACTATGGTGCCGATTATGAGCGAACCGTTTTAGCTTGGCATCAACGCTTTAATGATGTTGTCCATCAAGTTGAAGCGCTCGGTTATGATAATCAATTTATACGTATGTGGCGCTATTATTTATCTTATTGTGAAGCGGGTTTTCGAGATAAGCGCACCGGGGTTTATCAATACCTCATGGCTAAATCACACTAATCATGTCTCGCGCTAGTCGTTATTGGTTTTATGGTTTGCCAGGGTTACCTTTGGCAGCCTTGGGCCTACCCCTATATATTTATTTGCCTACTTTTTATGCTGAACAGCTTGGAATTGGGCTTGGTGCTGTGGGAATAGCCTTGTTGATCGCACGCGTCAGTGATGTATTAACTGACCCATTGATTGGCATGTTATCAGACTGGTTACCGATACCCTCGCGGCGTAAATGGCTAATGGCTCTTGCGACCCCCTTGTTAATTCTTGCCATTTGGGCACTTTTTATTCCACCTGAAGGTGCTGGCTTCTGGTGGCTGTTCTCATGGAGTTTGCTCGTTTATTTGGCATGGAGTTTACTAACATTACCTTATACCGCTTGGGGTGCTGAACTATCGGGAGATTATGATCAACGAAGCACTATTACCGCCAGCCGTGAAAGCTTTGTTTTAATTGGTACTTTAGTCGCTGCAGGCTTACCCTTGGCAATGGGAATAGGCAGCGATGCACCCGGCGAAGCCTTGGCTGTCCTCGCTCAATTTCTGGCTATTCTCCTCCCCGTCACCGTTCTGCTTTGCATCCTAAAAGTACCTGAATCTAATCGCCGATCCAACCCTATCGGGTTTCAAGCTGGTTTGACCTTATTGAAACAAAACAGCTTATTTATTCGATTACTGTTTGCCTATTTTATGAATGGTATTGCGAATGGGTTGCCTGCCACCCTATTTCTACTCTTTGTTAGTTATGTTCTGGTATTACCAGAGCAGTTTGGATTATTACTCTCTGCTTATTTTGTCAGTGGCTTAATCGGCTTACCCCTTGGTATTAAACTCGCACAACGTTTTAATAAACACCGTGTTTGGGGGATCTCTATGCTGTGGGCTGCGGTTATTTTTGCTTGGGTGCCGATCTTGGGTGCTGGGGACTTCGTTCCTTTCCTCATTATTTGTATTTTATCTGGCCTGAGCCTAGGCATCGACATGGCCTTACCTGCATCAATTCAGGCTGATGTTATTGATCTCGATAGCGCCAAGGGCGGTGGACAACGAAGTGGGTTCTTCTTTGGCCTTTGGGGCATGGCGACTAAGTTATCACTGGCTTTGGCTGTTGGCATTGCTTTTCCCTTATTAGCTATCTTGGGCTTCGACACAGAAACAGCACCTGCGTATAATAATTTATTGGCACTTTCAGTACTTTATGGCTTGTTACCTATTCCATTTAAGCTATTAGCGGCTTGGACAATATGGAGTTTTCCGCTAGATCGTCAGCAACACCAAGCCATACAAAAACAACTCAATTGAGGAACTTTATGATGAAAAAAAGCCTCTTAGTTTTACTCTTACTCCTTGTTTCCATGCTTTCTGGCTGTAACAAAATGTCTATTGAACAATACCAAAACAGTACCCCCCACTTTGTGCTGGAAGAATACTTCCTTGGGCAAACCCGTGCTTGGGGTATATTTCAGAACCGTAGCGGCCAAGTTGAACGCCAATTTACCGTTGATATCTTGGGTGAAATGGTCGATGGAAACCTTGTACTCGAGGAAGATTTTATCTATTCCGACGGCACCTTAGATCGCCGCGTTTGGACCATTACTAAAATTGATGAACACAACTATGAAGGTCGTGCCTCAGATGTGATTGGCCATGCGACTGGTAAAGCCTATGGTAATACCTTGAGCTGGGCCTACACACTAGACCTTCCTTATAAAGATGGGACGGTAAAAGTGCAGTTCGACGACTGGATGTTTTTACAAGAAGATGGCGTGCTCATTAACCGAGCTAAGATGACCAAGTTTGGTGTTTTCTTAGGCGAAGTAACGCTTGTTTTTCAGAGGCCATAAATGATGATAAAGCCCATTTTCTTTGTTTTGCTCTGCTACTCTCTACTACTTAATATCAGTTGGGCTGCAACGCATTCTTATCCTGACTTTCAATCGACCCGCGGTGACATTGAGTTAAAATCAACTGCGACAGCAACTTGGCTGGTTTTTATTGAGGTTTATGATGCCGCTTTATATGCCGAGCCAGATGCACAGGCAGACCAAGTTTTAAATGGTAATGGGCCTTTTTCTCTTGAGATTATTTATAAAGTTTCCCTCTCAAAGTCTCAATTGATCGAAGGAGCTGATGTTGCCCTCGGTCGCCAACATAGCGAGCAACAACGTGCCTCGTATCAAAGTGATGTCGATGAATTGCATGATTTTTACCAAGATGTCACTGAAGGTGATCGCTTCCGCCTTGATATTGCGCAAACTGATGGCTTATCGCTGTTTTTTAATGATGAATTAGTTTATCAAAATACCAGCATAGATTTTGCGCGTTACTATGTCGGTTTGTGGCTAGCAGAGAGTCCTTTGTCTGATCATGTAAGACTAGGATTACTGGATTGGTAATCAACTGGCAGCTCGGCGGCGAATAAAATGTAACAGGCTGCCAATAATAGGTAATTTCATATAAAACTGCTCGCTGGCATCCCAATAATCGATATGCTCAGTCACTAAACCAGAGACATCAAATACCACCCGACTTACACCTACTAACTTTAATGGTTTTGCTTTTAGTTCAGCCGTGAATTGCCATTTTATATAAGCGACATCTGCATCGGATATCGCCTCTTCAATGATAAATTTAGGGGCTATCAATGTGTCAAACATATGATGAAAAATAGTGTTAATCCGCTCGACACCAACAACATCATTAAAGGGATCTTTAAAATGGGCTTGATTGGCAAAAAACTCAGGGAGTCTCGCTAAATCTTCCCTTGTCATCTGTTCATAAAACAGGACGTAAGCGTCTAATGTGTCTTGTTGAGAGGCCATCTATTTACCCGTTACTTTGCTAATGAGAAAGAAATAAAGTCGATATGGTAAACATCGTAGCATTTTCAGAATATAAGTGAACCGTTTTGGAAATGTGATTTCAAAACAGGTTGAATCTAGCGCTTCCACTATTCTATCCGCCGCTTCTGTTGACGTTATTTCTGCTGGCATTTTGAAACTGTTTTGTGCTGTTAACTGTGTTGTAACAAAACCAGGGTTGACCACTCTTAGTAGGACACCTTGCTGCTTCAAGGGCATATACAATGCTTCTGCGAAATTAATCAATGCTGCTTTGCTTGCGCCATAAGGCGCTGCATCTGGTAAACCCCGATAGCCCGCAACACTCGACATCAGTAAGATTTGTCCTGACGCACGTGCTTGCATCGCTGGCAGAACAGGCGCTAGCCCATTCATCACGCCTAGGTAATTGACTTGATTCAATTTATAGATCAAGTCAAGGTTGAATTCTTTTAAAGGCATCGGAGTGTAATATCCAGCGTTAAGAACGACTATATCGGGTAAACCATATGCCTCGCATAAAGTATTAAAAACCTGCTGACTTTGGGCCCTATCTGTAACGTCTAAAAGAAAATAAGCTATTTGCTGACTTTTCGCTACGACCGCCTCGAGCTTATGCTCTGTTCGACCTGATATTATCACTTGCCAGCCCTGTTTATCTAAAGCCAGTGCCAGTGCCTCACCAATGCCGCTTCCCCCGCCGGTGATCCAAGCTAGTTTGCTCGTATTTTGAACCATCGTTGCTTTGTGTCCTTTGTCATTTTATAGTTTGACTCAATGAGCATCGACTAGTTTCCAAGAAATCATTACGGGACTTATTATTTTATTGAAACTGGGAGGATGACACCGTTTCTCATCGCATGCCAGAGAAATAAAAAAAGGGTAGCCTGAACAGGACTGGGCTCAAACACACTACTACCAGACATATCAATCAATCTTAAATTTAAGTGGAGGCAATGTTTAATCGATAATTAATGCGTTCCTGTATATCAGATAGTGCAAGCCAGTCTTTGTTGAAGAAGCCATTGCCGGAGTTGGCAACGACACGGAAATAGATAGATTTATCTTCATCACAACCGATGTGATAAGTCAGTGTTTCTTTGCTTGATAAAGTTGGGCATTCGCCGGTTTTGATGATGCGTTTCTTGGTTGAACTTGTCTCAGGCTCAATGGTTAGATCTTGGGTAGTTGGTTTGGTCATGGTGGTTCTTCTGCTGAGTTTTGGGATGTATAGACGTAATCGTGCATACGCTAGGTGTAAACGGATATTTTCTTGTGGAGGGATTAGATTGTGGAATTATGGAGGGGTATTTTGGGCGCTGATTAACATCCTTTCTCTGCACAACTTACGAACGATAAATTACTTACGAGCTTTTTTGGTGCAAAAAACTTTTTTCCAAGTAAACCAATAAAAGAAAGAGATTAAAAATCAACAGGTTATCTTTTGGGCATGATAAGTGTATCAATTTTTGGCTGGCTGAATCTATTGTAGATACAGGTTAGACAACTACCTGACTAAATATATCAAGGCAAAAAGTTGAATACGAATGATGCTTTACCAGCTCCTCCTGAACACAATGCGCCAATGCGAATCATTAAAAGTCGTCGTGAATACAATACTTGGGTGGGCAATGAAACCCTAGAAGATTATGCGTTACGCTTTACCCCCCATTCCTTTAGAAAATGGTCTATTTTTCGTGTTTCAAATACGGCATTGGGCGCCATCTCGTTTTTAGTATTAGAAGCCATTGGTGGCACGCTTGCTGTTAATTATGGGTTTGTGAATGCATTCTGGGCAATTCTTGCTGTCAGTTTGATTATTTTTTTGACCAGTCTACCTATCAGTTACTATGCTGCGAAGTTTGGTCTTGATATGGATTTGCTGACACGCGGTGCAGGTTTTGGCTATATCGGTTCGACCATATCCTCGTTTGTCTATGCGACCTTTACCTTTATTTTATTCGCCTTAGAAGCCGTTATTATGGCGTATGCCTTAGGCATGTACTTTGATATGCCCTTGTATATTTGGTATCTAATCTCATCCATTGTCATCATTCCTCTCGTTACTCATGGCGTAACATTAATTAGTAAAATCCAGATGATTACACAGCCTATTTGGTTGATTCTTATGGTATTGCCTTTTATTTGTATTTTGATCAAAGAGCCCGAAGCCATTCGAGGCCTGATGAGTTTTGCTGGTGAATCAGGCTATGACAGTAGCTTCAATATTTATATGTTTGCCACTGCAATAGGTATTGGCATGGCATTGATCCCGCAGGTTGGGGAGCAGGTGGATTTTCTTCGTTTCATGCCTGAGAAAACAGCTGAAAATAAACTCCGTTGGTATCTGGGCGTGCTTCTAGCAGGTCCAGGTTGGATATTCATTGGCATGCTTAAAATGTTTGCCGGTGTATTACTGGCTTATCTCGCATTGACGGCCAGTAAGTCAGCAGAAGAAGCCGTAAACCCCACTCATATGTATGAAGTAGGCTTTAGTTATGTCTTTTCGAATCCAGAAATGATACTGGCTGTTACCGTCTTTTTTGTGGTGATATCGCAAATAAAAATTAACATCACCAACGCGTACGCAGGTTCATTAGCGTGGTCAAATTTCTTTGCTAGGCTGACACACAGTCATCCTGGGCGAGTGGTGTGGTTAGTGTTTAATGTAGTAATCGCTACCATGCTCATGCTGTTAGATGTATTTCAGGCACTTGAACAAGTCTTAGGCTTATATTCCAATATTGCGATTGCATGGATAACGGCGGTAGTGGCTGATTTAGTCATCAATAAACCATTAGGCTTAAGCCCGAAAGGCATTGAGTTTCGCCGCGCTTATTTATACGATATTAACCCGGTTGGTGTCGGCGCAATGGTGATTGCATCCTTGTTTTCGGTATTGGCATTTATCGGTGTATTTGGTCTTGAAGCTCAGGCCTTTTCGTCATTTATTGCTATGATTAGTGCTTTGGTTTGCTCACCTGTTATAGCGTGGCTAACAAAAGGTAAATATTACCTAGCGAGACAGCCCTTCAAATTTCATCCCAGTAAAACAACAGAAATATGTAGCATCTGTGAGCGAGAATATGAAATTAACGATATCGCTCATTGTCCAGCCTATCAGGGGCCAATTTGTTCTCTGTGTTGCTGTCTTGATGTTCGCTGTGACGATACCTGTAAACCTCACGCCAAATTAAGCGAGCAGTGGCAGAGCGTTATGATGAAGCTATTGCCAAGATCGGCGTGGTCTCATATTCATAGTGGCATCGGACACTATGTGCTTTTGATGATGCTAACATTTGTACTGCTCGCATCAATTTTTGGTCTAATTTACCTACATATAGAGTTAACGGTGACTGATAATGTTGCCTATGTTTTGTCGGAACTTAGAGCTGCATTTATAAAGGCATTTTCAGCATTGGTGCTGGTCAGTGGCATTATAGTCTGGTGGGTGATATTGACTTCAAAAAGCCGAAAAGTTGCTCAGCAAGAGTCAAATTATCAGACCGGTTTGTTACAACGAGAAATTGTACTGCATGACCACACAGATAAAGAATTACAGCAAGCACGGTTAGTTGCCGAGCAAGCAAATCAGGCTAAAAGTCGCTATATCACTGGCATTAGTCATGAATTACGGACACCACTTAATAGCATCTTAGGTTATGCTCAATTACTCGATAATAATGCCTCTGATGAGGTCAAGAATCGACATGCCGTTAAAGTCATACTGAGAAGTGGCGATCATTTATTGTCCTTAATTGAAGGCACTTTAGATATTGCAAGAATAGAAAATGGTAAATTAAAGTTTGACATCAAATCACTAAGGCTTCCTGAATATATTCAACATATTATTAGTATGTTTGAGCTTCAGGCAATTAATAAAGGTTTGAAATTTCACTGTGAAATCAATGCAGATATTCCTCGCGTAGTTCGAGCAGATCAGAAACGTTTAAGTCAAATATTGCTTAATATTATTGGCAATGCCGTTAAATACACCCAGACAGGTTCGATCAATTTACGTTTTAATTATGCCCGTGAATTTTTGTCGATGGAGGTCGAAGACACTGGCCCAGGCATCAAATCTTCCGAGTTGGAGACGATTTTTGAATCTTTTGTTCGTGGTACCGAATCTAAAGGTGTGGGCGGCACCGGCCTAGGTTTAACTATTAGTAAGTTACTAACTGACTTAATGGGGGGCGAGATAAACGTAGAAAGCCAAGTAGGGTTGGGGACTGTATTTAAAGTCCGGCTGTTTTTGCCAACAGTGATCATTGAAGAAGACTTATCTGCACTTACCATGCAAATGCCGATCGGCTATAAAGGTCCAAAGCGAAAAATACTGGTAGTGGATAATGAATCCGTTGATAGAGAACTTTTAATCAACATCCTTGATCCTTTGGGTTTTGAAGTCCAAGAGGCCGCCTCTGGAGCAGAATGTTTGCAACTCTATCCCCAGTTCCAACCTGTCTCTTATACACATCTGACGCTGCCGAC